>LJTS01000124.1 GCA_001304425.1 Betaproteobacteria bacterium SG8_40 | reverse complement strand
GCCGCCATAATGCGCGGTCTGTCGCCAACTGCCCCCCTGATACGGAGAGTGCGCTGCCGGCCGAGTGATGCGCCATGCCCGGAAAAGCAACGTGAAATTCCTGTTCGAGATCTTCCCCGTACTGATCTTTTTCATCGCCTTCAAGGTGTACGGCATCTATGTCGCCACCGCGGTGGCGATCGCCGCAACTGTGCTGCAGGCAGGATGGTCCTGGTTCCGGCGCGGCAAGATCGAGAAGATGCTGCTCATCAACCTCGGCATCATCGTTGTGTTCGGCGGAGCCACGTTGCTGCTGCACGACGAAACCTTCATCAAATGGAAGCCGACGGTTCTGTATTGGGCGTTCGCCAGCGCGTTGCTGGTTTCGGAGCTGTTGTTCGGAAAGAATCTGATACGCGCGATGATGAGCGCCCAGATGACCTTGCCGAATCCGGTGTGGAAGCGGGTCAACATCAGTTGGGTCGTATTCTTTGCCTTCATGGGTATCGCCAACCTGTACGTCGCCTTCAATTTCTCGACGGATGCCTGGGTGAATTTCAAGCTGTTTGGCGGCATGGGTCTGTTGCTGGCATTTGCCATCGGCCAGGCATTGATGCTGTCGCGCTACATCGAAACCGGGGCGGAGGACGAAAACTGATGCTGTACGCGATCATCGCCGAAGATTCTCCGGACAGCCAGGAACGCCGCAAGCAGGCGCGACCGGCCCACATGAAGCGCATGGAAGAACTGCTCGACGCAGGGCGCGTGATCCTCGCCGGCCCCTTCCCCGCCATCGACAGCCCGGATCCCGGTCCGGCCGGCGTCAGCGGCAGCCTGATCGTCGCCGAATTCGATTCGCTGGAAGATGCCCGCGCATGGATCGATGACGACCCCTACGTCACCACTGGCGTGTTCGAGACGGTCAGCGTCAAGCCCTTCAACATGGTTCTGCCGTGATGGATACCGCCACCCTGATCCGGCAACGGCTCAATGAGCTGCATCCGCAAGCGCTCGAGATATTCGACGACAGTCACGAGCACGCCGGGCACGCCGGGGCGATGGAAAGCGGTGGCGGGCACTTTCAGCTCGTGATCGTGTCTGACCGGTTTGAAGGAAAAAACATGCTCGCGCGACATCGTATGATCTATCAGGCTGTGGGGGATCTCATGCCCGCAAGAATTCACGCGCTGGCGATCCGCGCCTTCACGCCCGGCGAACTCGACGCGGCCGATGGCACGCCGGATGATCACTCCCGCCGGCCCGCCGATAACCGCGGTTCCTGAACGAGCCTCCGACTTCCCACCCGCTTCATCTTTTCCAACCCTTTTCCCCAGCTTAAGGAAACCCTATGTTCCGGAATTTGATCCACACGATCCCGCTCGCCGCAGCGCTGTCGCTTGCCGCGGTATTTTCCACACCGGCAAGCGCCGCAGATGAAGAGGCCATCGCCACGGTCAACGGTGTTGCCGTCCCGAAGTCGCGTTTCGACCTGCTGCTGGAGAGCCAGACCTCGCAGGGCCAGCAGGACACGCCCGCGTTTCGCGAGGAACTGCGCGAGATCATGATCACGCGCGAAGTGCTGGTTCAGGAGGCCGAGCGGCGCAAGATGGACCAAAGCGACACCTACAATGCACAGCTGGACGCCATGAAACAGCAACTGCTGATTTCCTTGCTGTTCAACGAACTGATCGTCGAGCTGGAACCCAGCGATGAAGCCAAGCACGCCGAGTACGAACGCATCAAGGCGCAGAACGAGAAAACGGGCGAAAAGCAGTATCACGTGCGGCATATCCTGGTTGACGAGGAAGCTCAGGCCAACGACATCATCAAGCAACTCGATGAGGGCGCGGACTTCGCCAAACTCGCCGAAGAGTTCTCGACCGATACCGGATCACGGGAAAACGGCGGGGACCTGGGCTGGGCGGAAGCCGGACGCTACGTCAAACCGTTTGCGGATGCCGTTGTCGCGCTGGGCGAAGGCGGCACAACGTCGAAGCCGGTCAAGTCCGACTACGGTTATCACGTCGTCGAGGTGCTCGGCATGCGCTCGCCGCAGTTTCCCTCCTATGAAGAGGTCGAGGAACAATTGCGCAAGGACATGCTCACCACATCGCGCGACGAACTGATCACGCGGCTGCGCGGCGAGGCCAAAATCGAGAAAACGGGTTCGCTCGAATCGAAATAAGCCATCTTCAGCGCCGAAACGAAAAATGCGCGGCAATCGCCGCGCATTTTTTTGTCCTGCACCCGGCAAAAACGGCCAACCCGGATCAGCCAACCCAGACACGCGCATTGCGGAACATGCGTATCCATGGTCCGTCTTCACCCCAGTCTCCGGGGTGCCACGAATTCTGCAAGGCCCGGAACACACGCTCCGGGTGCGGCATCAGGATCGTGAAACGGCCGTCTTCGGACGTCAACCCCGTGATTCCGTCGGGCGAGCCGTTCGGATTGAACGGGTAACGCTGCGTCGGCTTGCCGTAGTTATCGACATAGCGCAGCGATACGAACGGCCTTGCAGCCGCCTGTTGCTGTTTCGACGCAAACTCGGCGTAGCCTTCGCCATGCGCTGTCGCTACCGGAAAGCGCGAACCCTCCATGCCTTGCAGCAGTATCGACGGGCTGCGGACGATTTCGGTCATCACGAAGCGCGCCTCGAACTGCTCGGAGCGGTTACGCACGAAATGCGGCCAGTGGTCGGTCCCCGGAATGATTGCATGCAGGTTCGACATCATCTGGCAACCATTGCACACACCCAGCGCAAACGAATCGCCGCGCGTGAAGAAACTTTCGAACTCGCCGCGCGCGCGATCGTTGAAAAGGATCGATTTCGCCCAACCTTCCCCCGCACCGAGCACATCGCCATAGGAAAACCCGCCGCAGGCAGCGATCCCCTTGAAGTCGGCAAGACTCACGCGCCCGGCAATGATGTCGGTCATGTGCACGTCGATTGCACGGAAACCGGCCCGGTCAAAGGCCGCCGCCATCTCGACCTGGCCGTTAACGCCCTGCTCACGCAGGATGGCGATGGCCGGGCGCACGCCGGTCGATACGAACGGCGCGCTGATGTCCTCGGCGGGTTCGAAGGTGAGTCTGGCGTGCAGCCCCGGGTCGGCCGCGTCGAGAATGCGATCGTATTCCTGCTGCGCGCATTGCGGATTGTCGCGCAGCCGCTGCATGTGAAATGTCGTCTCCGACCAGACGCGCTGAAGTTCGGTGCCCAGCGCCTCGTACACGGCCCTGCCGTGTGCTTTGACGATGAGTTGTCCAGAACGATTCGGCGAGCCGATCACTCGCGTATCCGTTGCAAGCCCGGCTTGCGCGAATGCCGACAACACGCTGTCGAGTTCATGGTTTGCCACTTGCAGCACCGCACCGAGTTCCTCGCAAAACAGCGCTGCCAGTTCATCCTCACGGTCACGGCATGGACCGACATCGACGGTGACGCCCACGTGCGAGGCAAACATCATTTCCGCCAGCGTGACGAACAAACCACCGTCTGAACGGTCGTGATATGCAAGCAGCCGCCCGGCGGAATTGAGTTCCTGAACCACGCCGAAAAATGCCCGCAGCTTTGCCGGCGATTCGACATCCGGCGCCTGGTTGCCGGTCTGCGAGTACGCCTGTGCCAGCACCGAGCCGCCGAGCCGGCGCTTGCCTGCCGCAAGATCGACCAACAGCAGCGACGTCTGCTCGTCGGCGGCAAGGCATGGCGTCAACGTGCGCCGGGCGTCACGGACCGGCGCGAACGCAGACACGATCAACGACACGGGCGCGACCACCTCCCTGTCGCGCCCGCCTTCTGACCAGGCCGTGCGCATCGACATCGAATCCTTGCCCACCGGTATGCTGATACCGAGTTCGGGGCACAGGTCCATGCCAACAGCGCGCACGGTGTCGTACAGCACGGCGTCCTCGCTGCGATAACCGGCTGGCGCCATCCAGTTGGCCGAGAGCTTGACGTCGCCCAGGCCCGCAATCGAGGCAGCGGCAATATTGGTAATGGCTTCGCCAATCGCCATGCGTCCCGAAGCCGGTCCGTCAATGACCGCCAGCGGCGTGCGCTCGCCCATGGTGAAGGCCTCTCCGCGCGCGGTGTCGAATCCCATCAGCGTCACGGCGACGTCGGCCACCGGCACCTGCCAGGGCCCGACGAATGCGTCGCGCGAACACAATCCGCCAACACTGCGGTCGGCAATCGAGACGAGGAAGGTCTTGTCGGCAACAGCCGGGAAACGCAGTATCCGGCGTGCCGCCTCGTCGATGTCCACGCCGGCGAGGTCCAGCTTCTTCAACCGCGCCTTTTGACGCGACACCTGCCGTGTCATCTTCGGCGGCTTGCCGAGAATGACTGCAAGGTCGACGTCGACCGGATCGTTATTGAACAGCGGGTCGCTGACTTGCAGGCGCCCGTCGTCGCTGGCAACCCCGAGCACCGCGTACGGACAGCGCTCGCGCTCGCACAACGCCTTGAACTGTTCAACCCGCTCCGGTGCGACGGCGAGCATGTATCGCTCCTGCGCCTCGTTGCTCCACACTTGCATCGGCGTCATGCCGGGTTCTTCCGAGGGAATGTCGCGCAGGTTGATGCGCGCGCCGCAACCGGCGCCGTCGACCAGTTCCGGCAGCGCATTGGACAGGCCGCCCGCCCCGACATCGTGAATCGACAATATCGGGTTCGAATCACCCATTGCCCAGCAGCGGTCGATAACTTCCTGACAGCGGCGTTGAATCTCGGCGTTGCCGCGCTGCACCGAATCAAAGTCTAGGTCGGCGGTATTGGCCCCCGTGGCCATGCTCGACGCCGCCCCGCCGCCCATGCCGATCAACATGCCCGGACCGCCGAGCTGCACGATCAACGTACCTGCATCGAAGTCGATCTTGAAAGACTGGTCGGCAGCGATGTTGCCGACGCCGCCGGCGATCATGATGGGTTTGTGATAGCCGCGCACGACGCCATTGACTGCCTGCTCGTAGGTACGGAAGTAACCGAACAGGTTTGGCCGGCCGAACTCGTTGTTGAAAGACGCCCCGCCGATGGGCCCTTCGAGCATGATCGACAGTGCCGAGGCGATCCGCTCCGGCTTGCCGATGTCCTGTTTTTCCCACGGCTGGGAAAATTCCGGAATCCGCAGATGGGATACGCTGAAGCCCGTCAGGCCGGCCTTCGGCCTGGAACCGCGGCCGGTCGCACCTTCGTCGCGTATTTCGCCGCCCGACCCGGTGGCGGCACCCGGGAACGGTGAAATTGCCGTCGGGTGGTTATGCGTCTCGACCTTCATGAGGATGTGGGTCGATTCCTCGCGCGCGCCGTACTCGCCGTCGATATCGGGACGGAAACGATTGACCGTGGCGCCCTGCATGATCGCGGAATTGTCCGAATACGCCACCACGGTACCGGCAGGACTGCGCCGATGCGTTTCGCGAATCATGTCGAACAGGGTTTTATCCTGCGGCGCGCCGTCGATGACCCAGTCGGCATTGAAAATCTTGTGACGGCAGTGTTCCGAGTTCGCCTGGGCGAACATCATCAGTTCGACATCGGTGGGGTCGCGGCCGATGCGGCGGAAATTCTCCACCAGATAGTCGATTTCATCGGCCGACAGTGCCAGACCCATGTCGCGATTGGCCTGTTCGAGCGCGGCAACCCCGGATTGCGTGCTGCCTCCGGTCACCGTAACCGTAGTCATCGGCCGGGGCTGGTAGTGGTGGAACAGCTCACCGGCGAGTTGCAGTGAATCGACCACGGTCTCGGTCATGCGGTCATGGATCAGCGGCAGCAACGTCGCGGTTTGTGCGTCGGTCAACGGCGTGTTACCTGCAACGCGGACGTACCAGGCAACGCCGCGTTCGATGCGTCGCACTGGCGTGAGGCCGCAGGCATGGGCGATATCGGTTGCCTTCGAGGACCACGGCGAAATGGTGCCGAAGCGCGGAACGGCCAACAGCATCTGTGGCGCCGTCTTGACCGCTGCGGCAGTCGGCCCGTAAGTCAGAACACGTTCGAGCACGCGTTGGTGCCGCGGCGACAACGGCTGCTCCAGTTCGACAAAATGCCAGTACTCCGCCGACAAACCGGTAACCGAAGGTAAGGCGGCTTGCAGGGATAAAAGAAGCTTGCGGTGGCGGAAGTCCGAGAGCGCGTTGGAACCGCGCAGGGATAGAAACTCGGGCATGTAGCGGGCGGGACGTGACTAAAGAGAAATTATAGCCGACGTGCAAAATGCCAACAGACTGTGGCGCGATTGGCGCGGCGATGGCCATGGAAAGAAACGACACGCAGCGCGTGTTACCGTGCCCGGAACAGCGCAAACATCATTACATGGCCTTGAACCCCGGGAAACGTCGTCGCACTGCCCGCCGGGTTCGCGGCGAACCGGCAGTAAGCTACACTGGCCGCATGCAAACAATACCGGTATTTCTGGTCGAGCACATACGCCAGATCGAGCGATGGGGTTTTTCGCAGGACCCGCCGCCGCCCTTGATGGAACGCGCCGGGCGCGCCACCGCTGAACTGGTGCGCAGCACCGCGCCGCAGGACGCGCGCCGCATCCTGGTGCTCGCCGGCCCCGGCAACAACGGCGGCGACGCGTTTGTCGCGGCACGCCACCTCAAGCAGTGGTGGTTCGACGTGCAACTGGTGTTCACCGGCGATGCCGCGAAGCTGAAGGGGGATGCCAAAGCCGCTGCCAACGCCTGGCGCGACGCCGGCGGCACTGTATCGGAAACCATTCCCGACGGCTTCGATTGGCAGGTGGCCATCGACGGGCTGTTCGGCATCGGACTGCAGCGCGATCTGGATGCGCGTCACACCGCCCTGGTGGATAGACTGAATCAGTCCGGCCGCCCCGTCGTGTCCATCGACGTGCCTTCAGGGCTCGAAGCCGACACCGGCAAGGTGCTGGGGGTTGCGGTACGCGCGACCCGGACCATCACCTTCCTCGGGCTGAAAGCCGGCCTGCTCACGCGCGACGGTCCCGACCATGCCGGCGAAGTACACCTCGAAGTGCTCGGCCTGGAAGCACCGCCGCTGCCCGACGGTCATGGATATGTGATCGGCGAAGAAGTCGTCGCCACGGCGCTGCCGGTACGCGCGCGCAACAGCCACAAGGGCCGTTTCGGCGACGTCGTGGTGATTGGCGGCGCGCACGGCATGGTCGGGGCAGCCTTGCTGGCCGGGCGTGCCGCGCTGAAACTGGGCGCCGGCCGCGTACTGGTGGGCCTGCTCGGCGAAGGACCATCGGTCGATTTCGTTCAACCCGACCTGATGCTGCGCAATGTCGAGGACTTACTCGACCGCGAGGGTGTTGGCGCAGCCGTGATCGGTCCGGGCCTCGGTCAGTCCGATGCGGCACTGCATGCGCTGTCAAAAGCCTTGCGCATTGATGCGCCGATCGTGCTCGATGCGGATGCGCTGAACCTCGTCGCTGCCTCCAAAGGCCTGAAAGCCGCCTTGCACCAGCGTAACCAGCCAACGCTGCTGACCCCGCACCCGGCCGAAGCGGCCCGCTTGCTGGGCGTGGACACCGCGGCCGTGCAGGACGACCGAGTGGCCGCGGCACAGGACCTGGCCGCTGAATTCGATGCAACGGTGGTGCTCAAGGGCTGCGGCAGCGTCTGTGCCCTGGCCGAAGGCACGTGGTGCATCAATACAACCGGTAATCCGGGCATGGCGAGCGCCGGCATGGGCGACGTCCTGTCGGGCATCCTCGGGGCGCTGCTGGCACAAGGCGCGTCCGCCCACAGCGCGCTGCTTGCCGGCGTGCACGTACATGGCCTTGCCGCCGACGAACTGGTTTCGGCCGGCAGCGGGCCGGTCGGCCTCACCGCGTCGGAAACCATCGATGCGGCGCGCAGCGTCTGGAACCGGCTCACCCGCCCC
>LJTS01000123.1 GCA_001304425.1 Betaproteobacteria bacterium SG8_40 | reverse complement strand
CGCCAACGGTGATGTTCTCATCGGCAGGCCGCAAGGACAGCCTGAACAACATCGAAGAGACGGGCGAGTTCACTTGCTCGATGGCCACCGAAGCGCTGGTCGATGCGATGAACCTGAGTTCGGCGCCGGTCACCGCAAACGTCGATGAGTTCGAGCTGGCAAAACTCGAAACCGCACCTTCGCTGCTCGTCAAACCGCCGCGTGTCGCGGCCAGTCCGTCAGCGCTTGAATGCCGGCTCTGGAAAACGCTGGCGGTGCCGCGCACCGACGATTCACAGATCGAGCACGTCATCGTATTCGGTCACGTCGTCGCGATCTACATCGACGATGCTTATGTCAGGAACGGCATCGTCGATACCGGCGCAATGCGCCCGCTGGCACGGATGGGCTACATGGATTATTCCGTGGTCCGGCCCGATACGGTGATCACGCTGAACCGGCCGGTTGCAACCGCGGACAAGCAAAGCGCAACGGTGCAACCCGGCCCCTGGGACGGCGTATACCGTTAAACGCCTTCGCAGAATTTCAGAGCTCCGGACGCATAGGCCCCGGGGTCAGCTCCAGCTTCATTGCGTGCTCATAACGCCCCCTGGCCCCGGCAAAGCGGCGGGGCCAGGCTTTCGCCATCAAAACTTTCCGAAAAAACTGATGCCTCAGGTTCCACGAGAACATCGACATCGCGGGGCACGCACGAACTCGAACAACAAAGGAGGGGTCAATGGGTAATGTCGGGAAAGTCTCCAGGCGCACCTTCCTGGGCGCGGCAGGCGGCGCATTGGTAAACATCGGACTGCCCGGGACATTCATCAAGCTCGCGGCGGCAGAACAGCGTGCTCTGGAAACCTCCGTCAGGCCGGATGGCAGGCCGAGGCTGCCGCCCGGGCAGAGCGCGGTCCGGAAAATCATCACCATGGGCGGTACCGCGCCCGGAACGACAGGCGTTACCGACTGGAGCCTGCGCGTCCATGGCGAGGTGGAAAGGCCGTTGGTCCTTTCCTATCAGGAACTGCTTGAACTGGACCAGGTGGATATCACCTGCGATGTGCATTGCGTCACCGGGTGGTCACTACTGGATTCACGCTGGAGTGGCGTGCGTCTGGAAACGATCATGGAAAAGGTAAAGCCCGGCAGAAACGCGGGCTATATCATTTTCGAGGCGGCGGCGGGCTTCACCAGCAACATCCCCATCAGCGACATCCGCAAACAGAACGTGATCCTCGCTCACAGTTTCGATGACGAGCAACTACCGGGGGAGAACGGTGCGCCTGTTCGTGCGATCGTCCCTGATCGTTACTTCTACAAAAGCGCGAAGTGGCTGGAAGCCGTCAAGGTCACCACCCGGGATGCGCCCGGCTTCTGGGAGAGTGCCGGTTACAGCAATTCCGCCGACCCATGGAAGAACGAGCGCGTCGAGCAGCAGCACTGAACGGGCCGGCATCAACCCGAGCGCGAGTGTATTCAGGGCATACAACCGTAATGGCCGCGATTGCCAGCAAACAAGATCAGACCGGGACGGCCCGGGGTTTATCGGCAACGCGCCGATTCCCCTTTCGTCTCCGCGCGGTTCGGGAGACATTCCGCTGTTGATTCAACAAGAGAATCAACATCTTTCTTTTCATCGAGACATTCGATCATCAGATTCGATTTAATTCGTTGGTCAATCGGCCGCCGGACAACTATAAAAGAGGTTCTTCAAGTTTATTGGGCCCGATCCCGAAAGGAGCACGACATGGGTAAGAATGACGCAATTCCTGCCGGAAAATGCCCGGTGATGCACGGCGCGATTACAAACACCGCAACGTCGGTGACGGACTGGTGGCCGAAATCGCTGAATCTCGACATCCTGCATCAGCACGATACCAAGACCAATCCGATGGGAGACGGTTTCGACTATCGGGAAGAACTCAAAAAACTCGACGTGCGCGCTCTCAAGAAGGACTTGCACGCCCTGATGACGGACAGCCAGGACTGGTGGCCTGCCGACTGGGGCCATTACGGCGGCCTGATGATTCGCATGGCATGGCACGCCGCCGGTTCCTATCGAACCGCTGACGGCCGTGGCGGCGGCGGTACCGGTAACCAGCGATTTGCCCCGCTCAACTCCTGGCCGGACAACGCCAACCTCGACAAGGCGCGCCGCCTGCTGTGGCCGATCAAGAAGAAGTACGGCAACAAGATCAGCTGGGCCGATCTGATCATCCTCGCCGGCAATATTGCCTACGAGTCCATGGGCCTGAAGACGTTTGGTTTTGGTTTCGGGCGCGAAGACATCTGGCATCCGGAAAAGGATGTCTATTGGGGCTCGGAAAAGGAATGGCTCGGCAAGGACCGCTATGCGAAATCCGGTGACGAGGCCTCGCTCGAGAACCCGCTGGCCGCAGTGCAGATGGGCCTGATCTACGTGAACCCGGAAGGCGTCGACGGCAAACCTGATCCGCTTAAGACGGCCGAGGCCGTACGCGTGACATTCGCCCGCATGGCAATGAATGACGAAGAAACCGTCGCGCTCACCGCCGGCGGCCATACCGTTGGCAAGACTCATGGCAACGGCGATGCGAGCCTGCTCGGCCCCGATCCCGAAGCCGCCAGCGTCGAAGAGCAGGGCCTTGGCTGGATCAACCACAGCAAACGCGGTATCGGCCGCGATACGGTGACCAGTGGCATCGAAGGCGCCTGGACCACCCATCCGACCCGATGGGACAACGGCTATTTCCACATGCTGCTCAATCACGAATGGGAATCGAGGAAAAGTCCTGCCGGCGCCTGGCAGTGGGAACCCGTCAACATCAAGGAAGAAGACAAACCGGTAGACGTCGAGGATCCGTCGGTTCGCCACAACCCGATCATGACCGATGCCGACATGGCGATGAAGATGGACCCGGCCTACCGGAAAATCTCCGAGCGGTTCTACAAGGACCCCGACTACTTCTCGGAAGTCTTCGCGCGGGCCTGGTTCAAACTCACGCACCGCGACATGGGGCCGAAGGCGCGTTACATCGGCCCTGACGTGCCCAAGGAAGACCTGATCTGGCAGGACCCGGTACCCGCTGGCCGCAGCGACTACAACGTGGATGGCGTCAAGGCGAAGATCGCCGCCAGCGGCCTGGCGATCGGCGAGATGGTTGCGACTGCCTGGGACAGTGCGAGAACCTTCCGCGGCTCGGACATGCGCGGCGGCGCCAACGGAGCGCGCATCCGCCTCGCCCCGCAGAAAGACTGGGAGGGCAACGAGCCGAAGCGCCTGAGCAAGGTCCTGGCGGCGCTCGAACCAATAGCAGCCGAGGCCGGCGCGAGCGTCGCCGATGTGATCGTGCTCGCAGGTAACGTCGGCATCGAGCAGGCAGCCAGGGCCGCGGGTGTTGACGTCACGGTGCCGTTCGCCCCGGGACGTGGCGATGCGACGCTGGACATGACGGACGTCGAGGCGTTCGAGCCACTGGAGCCGATCCATGACGGCTATCGGAACTGGCTGAAGAAGGACTACGCCGTCAGTGCCGAGGAGTTGATGCTCGATCGCACCCAGCTGATGGGGTTGACCGCGCCCGAGATGACGGTACTGGTTGGCGGCATGCGTGTTCTCGGCACCAACCATGGCGGTACGAAGCATGGTGTGTTCACGGATCGCGAAGGTGCACTGACCAACGACTTCTTCGTCAACCTGACGGACATGCGTTACGCATGGAAGCCGGCTGGCAAGAACCTGTATGAAGTTCGCGAGCGCAAGACGAACAAGGTCAAATGGACGGCAACCCGGATCGATCTCGTCTTCGGGTCGAATTCGGTACTTCGGTCATACGCCGAGGTTTACGCGCAGGACGACAACAAGGAGAAGTTCGTAAAGGACTTCGTTGCCGCGTGGACCAGGGTCATGAACGCAGATCGTTTCGATCCGGCTTGATGACCGACATGTAACGTTCGGGGTTTTCGGGAGCGTAGTCCGGGCGATGCCGAATAAGCGAAATCGCGGCACGAGGGCGGTATTTCCAATGATGAAATACCACCCTCGTTCTTCTTCGCACCATGAGCGCCCGATCGCACAGAGCTTGTCCGGGCCGGCTTCGGACGGCACGCGAATGCTGCCGCCGCAAGCAGCACGTAGTCAAAGGCGACGGCGCCTCGCCAGTGCGCATCGCGTCCAACCTCGTTAACGGCAATCCTGACCGGCTTTTTCCCTGCCCGTCACCGTGCAGGACGCAAGCGCACGGGAATACGATCCCGCTAGCCGATTGTCTTCCAGTAGGTGTCTTTTTTCGTGACGAGCCCGTTTACGAAGGTCCATACATCGCAACCCAGCCAGTCGATCGGGTCGCCGTCATTCGGCGTTCCCTTGACGGTCCATTCCGAACAGGCCTTGCTGCCGTCCGCAGAAATGAAATGCGACATGTCGACCCATCGCATGTCCGGTATCACCGCATATCGTGCCGAAAGCACTTCGGCAATGGCCGCCTTGCCGCGCAGGCGCTTGCCTTCCCACGGGTCGGGTCCGCGCGCCATCACCCACTCACAGTCATCGGCGAAGTAGGAAAGGATGCCGTCGACGTCGTGCCGGTTGAAGGCATCCTGGATGGCATCGAGCAGTTCGATAGTGACTTGTCTGTTATTGGCCAAGATTGCAATCTCCCGGAAACGCAGATCCGTTGCGCAATTAAGTGCGCCCGAACGGCGAAGCGGATCGGGCCGCGTCAGGCCCTCGGCGAACCCGTCACGCGCCACCTGCCTCGTCGCATTGTACGAGTGAACCGGGTGGCGTGCCGCGGGCTATTCATCCGGCAGGGAATCGACGAACAGGTTGAAGCGAACGCGGTCGCGCTTGTTGATTTCGACAACCACGGAGCCATAGACGAAGCCGTCCGCATCCGGGCTTCTGTTGACGATGCGGCTAAGCACCGTGACGGGGTCATAGCCTTTTGCGAGGCCGAGCTTGAGCTCGACGACCGAATCCTCGGCAAGTTCCTGTTCGCAGAAAAACCGTATCCCGCCCTTGCTGACGTTGAGCGTTCGGATCTGATCCCTCTCCGTTCTGAAACTGACCAGTTCCCCGGGAACCGTAATGTTGGGACGCTTGGCACGCCTCTGGTTCTCGGAGTAAAGGCAGACGATGTTCTTTCCGGTCCCCTTGGCGGTGTACAAGGCCTTGTCTGCATTTCCGATCAGAGCATCGCTGGTATCACAGTCATGCGGGTACACGGCAATGCCCAGTGAAGCCGTTACCGACATTTCGTGCCGGGCGGGGCTGTTTTCGTTGACGAACGGATGCGCGGCAATTCTCGCGCACAGCTTGTTCGAGAGCTCATAGACCTCCTGCTTGCCCACTCCGGGTACGATCACCGCGAATTCCTCGCCACCGTAGCGGAACGCCTCACCGTGGTTTGTGAACCCGGATTTCACGAGCACTGCGATCTGCCGCAGGATGCCGTCACCTGCCAGATGTCCATAGTCGTCATTGATGTGCTTGAAGTCATCAATGTCGATGATCACTAGTGAAAGCATTTCTTCGCGGTTTTTCGCCGCCTGCATTTCGCCCTTGATGCGCTCCCTGAAGTGGCGATAGTTGTACAGGGCGGTCAGGTCATCGAGGATCACCTGGTCCTGCGTACTCTGAAACACCTTCATCTCGATGATCTTCGGGTTCTGCAGTTGCCGGTTTTCGTTGATGAAGTAACTCAGCGTGGAAATCCGCGTATCGATCGAATATCCGAGATCCTTTTCGAATTTGGCGTGGTAGCGCTTGAACTCATTCCAATGCCGCACGGCATCAGACTCCTCGAACTCCAGGTGGGTGAGCAGGTAGAAGTAGTTCCTGTAGACCTCCATGCCAGGATGTGCCTCGGCAAGCGACATCAGCGCCTCGTCCACGGTTGCGACTTTCATGTGGGGCGTTTCGAAGATTTCGTTCAATCTCAGTTGCCGCTGCTCTTTGTCCGGTTTCCTGTCAGTCAATGCAGATCCTTTTAGACTCGCTCGCGCTGTTTGGCTGGATAGCTGTGGCCGCTGTTTGGCGGTGCCGGTAACGCTAGATCCAAGCAACTGTCAGGCCTCATGCCGGCTTACACAACCCGGCGAGGCGCGTCGGGGCTTCACTCCGGGACGGCCGGCCTTCCCGTCGCCGCCGCGTCAGGCAAGCGGCCCTCGAATACCGCGTGGCAGGCCACTTCGCTCGCATTGTTGCGCATCAGCGTCGGCACTTCGGTACGGCAGCGATCGTTGGCGTAGGGGCAGCGCGGATGGAAATGGCAACCCGTGGGCGGGTCTATGGGGTTGGGCACCTCCCCGGCCACCGGTGTCCGTTGCCGGCCGCTCATCGTGATGTCCGGGATCGCATCGAGCAACATGCGCGTGTACGGATGCAGCGGACGGTCGAACAGCGAGCGCTTGTCGCTCCATTCCACTAGCCGACCGAGATACATCACGCCGATGTAGTCGGAGATGTGGTAAACCACCGCGAGATCGTGACTGATGAACAGGTAAGTCAGCGCGAACTGGCGTTGCAGGTTTTTCATCAAATTCAGTATCTGCGCCTGCACGGACACATCCAGCGCCGAGGTCGGTTCGTCGCAGATGAGGAATTCCGGCTGGCTTGCGAGCGCTCTGGCGATGGAGATTCGCTGGCGCTGCCCGCCGGAGAATTCATGCGGAAACCTGACACCGTCGGCGCCCGTTAACCCGACCTGCTCCAGCAGTTCGCCGACACGCCGGGCAATGGCCGCTTTTCCGGCGATCAGTCTGTGCGCACGGATAGGCTCGGCAACGATATCGCTCACCCGCCAGCGCGGATTAAGGCTCGCGTACGGGTCCTGAAAAATCATCTGCAAACGTTTTCGAACCGCCTCCGTTTGCGCTCGCGTGCCGAGCGTCGCCATGTCGATTCCGTCGAATACAATGCTTCCGCGGCTCGGCCGGTAGAGGCCCGCCGCCAGTTTGGCGACAGTGGATTTGCCGCAGCCGGATTCACCAACCAGGCTGAAGGTCTTACCCCGGGGAATCGCGATGCTGAGGTTATCGACAGCCCTGAGCACAACCCGATCCTGATGTTGCAGCAAACGGTTCAACAACGGTGGCGAGACATCGAAGTCTTTTCCGAGGTTGGCTAGCCTGACAAGCACTTCGTTCCCGCTCACGCCGTTTCCCTCAGACGTTGCCGGCAGCATCAGGCCGCCGGGCATCGTCGTATAGCCAGCAAGCCGCCTCACTTGCGCCGACGCGGACAAGGTCGGGACGCTCGGTGCGGCAGTAAGCGAAGGCCTTCGGGCAACGCGGATTGAAGGCGCAGCCGGAAGGAATGTCGGTCAATCGCGGCATCGCGCCTTCGATCTGCATCAGCTCTTCAATATCCTGACGGACCACAGGAATGGAATTCATTAGGCCGTGGGTATAGGGATGCTTGCCGCGCCTGATGACGTCCTGAACCGGCCCGACCTCGACAATGCGCCCGGCGTACATGACGGCGACCCGGTCGGCGGTTTCTGCAATCACGCCCATGTCATGGGTGATCAGCATCACCGAGGTACCATGGTCCCGGCAAAGCCGTTTCAGTAAAGTGATGATCTGCGCCTGAATGGATACGTCCAGCGCCGTTGTCGGTTCATCGGCAATTATCAGTCGCGGATTGGCCGCCAGCGCGAGGGCAATCACCACTCGCTGGCGCATGCCGCCGGAGAACTGGTGAGGATACTGGTCGACCCGGCGGTCGGCGGCCGGGATGCCGACTTCGTTCAGCAGTTCGATGGCGCGCTCGCGCGCCCCGCGCTCGTCTATCCTGACGTGGGTGCGAATCGTTTCGGTCAACTGCCTGCCGACGGTGAACAACGGATTCAGCGACGTCAGCGGATCCTGGAAGATCATCGCAATCTGGTCGCCGCGCAGACGGCGCATTCTCT
>LJTS01000122.1 GCA_001304425.1 Betaproteobacteria bacterium SG8_40 | reverse complement strand
GCCTGGCGGGATTCCTGTTAAACCTGCTCGCCGGTGTCGGCCTCTGGCAATACGCTGGCGCGGGGCGAACGGAAGTACCGACCTACGACCGGTTTGTCGGAGAGCTGCGCTACACCAGCGACGAGCAACTGCCCGAGCTGGCGAGGTCGATGTTTGAAAAATGGTCGGCGTGCGAATCGAAACGCAGCGGCATGACGACCGTCGCGATTCACGCCCTGATCACCGGTTCCGTGGCCGGCATCGCTTTCTTCACGATCTGCCTCGTCATGGGCTGGCAGGTGCACCAGAAAATCAGCAGGCTAACGGGCGCAGGCGCGCCGCCGCAGCCGCCGGAACCGGTCGACGAGACCTGGCGCGGGCAATGATCATGTGGTTCGAGCGTGGTGAGCATGTTTGAAAAGATTCTGATTGCCAACCGCGGCGAGATCGCGGTTCGCATTGCGCGAACTGCGAAGCACCTCGGCATCCGCACCGTCGCGGTTTATTCCGAAGCCGACGCAGGCGCCATGCACACGCAAGTGTGCGACGAGGCATACCTGATCGGCGCCGCCGCAGCGCGCGATTCCTACCTGCACGGCGAACGCATTATCCAGGTCGCGAGAAGAACCGGTGCGCAGGCAATTCATCCCGGTTACGGCTTCCTGTCGGAGAACGCCGGCTTTGCGCGATCCTGTGACGCGGCCGGGATCGTATTCGTCGGCCCGCCCGCCGCGGCCATCGAGGCGATGGGATCGAAGAGCGCGGCGAAGACGCTGATGGAGCAAGCCGGCGTGCCGCTGGTGCCCGGCTATCACGGGGACGATCAGGACGACGCGCTGCTGGAGGCCGAAGCCGGTCGCATCGGTTACCCGGTGCTGATCAAGGCGGTTGCCGGAGGCGGTGGCAAGGGCATGCGCATCGTCGAGCGCCCGGACGCGTTCCGGACGGCACTGGACGCAGCGAGGCGCGAGGCGAGTTCGTCCTTCGGTGACGATCGCGTGCTGGTCGAAAAATATCTGGTTCGCCCGCGGCACGTCGAGGTTCAGGTCTTCGCTGATCGGCAAGGCGGCTACGTTCACCTGTTCGAGCGCGACTGTTCGGTGCAGCGGCGCCATCAGAAAATCATCGAGGAAGCGCCCGCGCCGGGGATCACGGAAGCGCGCCGCGGCGAAATGGGCGAGGTGGCATTGGCGGCGGCGCGCGCGGTGGGCTACGTTGGCGCCGGAACGGTCGAATTCATCGTCGATGCCGGTGGCCGGTTCTATTTCATGGAAATGAACACGCGACTTCAGGTCGAGCACCCGGTGACCGAAATGATTACCGGCGTCGATCTGGTCGAATGGCAGTTGCGGGTTGCCGCGGGCGAACCTTTGCCATTGCAGCAGGCTGCGCTGGAGCACCGCGGACATGCCTTCGAGGCGCGTGTCTACGCCGAGGACCCGGCGCGGGAGTTCATGCCCGCCACCGGTACGATTACCCACTTGCGCCAGCCGGACGATCCGGCGCACGTTCGAATTGACAGCGGCGTCCGTGCCGGGGACGAGATCGGCATTCACTACGACCCGATGATCGCCAAGCTCATTGCATGGGATGTCGACCGGGCGGCGGCGCTGCGCCGCCTGCGAGGCGCGCTTTCCGGCTATGAGTTGGCCGGGCTCAAGACCAACGTGGCTTTCCTGCTTGGCGTGGCGTCGCATCCGGCCTTTGCCGGAGCCGGCGACGATGCCTCGACTCTGGATACCGGCCTGATCGAGCGTCACCGGCAAGAGTTGTTCGCCGAGCCGCAACCGGCATCCGACACCGTGCTGGCACTGGCGGCGTTGTCCGAACTGCTGCAGATCGCCGCGAAAGCCGGGCGTGCCGCGGTCAACGGCGACGACCGGCATTCTCCATGGCGCCGCACCGATGGATGGCGGCTCAACGAGGACAACCATCACCAGTTCGTGTTCACTGACAACGACCGGCGTGTCTGCGTGACCGCGCATTACCGGGACGGTGGTTTCCTGCTCGAATTGCCAGACAGCGAGGTGTTCGCGCGAGCAGCGCTGGACGGGGACGATCGAGTGGTCGCCGACCTCGATGGTGCGCGGATCAACGCAACGGTTGTATACGAAGCAGACGGGGCGCTGACCGTATTCGCCCCGGGTGCCTGTCATCGTCTCGAACCCGAGCGGGCGACCACTGTCGAGGATGAGCAGCCAGGCGGGCTTCTGGTGTCGCCCTTGCCCGGCAACGTGGCGCAAGTGCTCGTCGAGGAGGGCCAGCAAGTACGCAAGGGGCAGGCCCTGATGATTGTCGAGGCGATGAAGATGGAGCACACCATCTCTGCGCCGCGCGCCGGGCTGGTTGCCCGGATATACTTTTCAGCCGGTGAGCAGGTCGCCGAAGGCACTCAACTGCTGGCAATCGAGGATGAGACGAAATGAAAATTCCCGCCCGGGTAAAGATGGTAGAAGTGGGGCCGCGCGACGGCTTGCAGAACGAGAAGAAGTCGGTGCCGACCGAAGTCAAGGTGCAGCTGATCGACCGCCTGGCCGATGCCGGACTGCGTGTGATCGAAGCCGGCAGTTTCGTTTCGCCGAAGTGGGTGCCGCAGATGGCGGATACCGGCGAGGTCATGGCGCGCATCGACCGCCGCGAAGGCGTGACCTACCCGGTTCTGGTTCCGAACATGAAAGGTCTCGAAGCGGCGATTGCCGCCGGCGCGACGGAAATTGCCGGTTTCGCCGCCGCCACCGAAACGTTCTCGCAGAAGAACACCAACTGCTCCATCGCGCAGTCGCTCGATCGCCAGCAATCGGTTTGCCGTGCCGCACTCGATGCCGGACTGCGGGTGCGCGGTTATATCTCGGTCGTGCTGGGCTGCCCCTACGAAGGCGAAGTCGGCCCGCACCAGGTTGCCGAAGTTGCGCAACGCCTGTTCGACATGGGGTGCTATGAGGTCTCGCTGGGCGACACGGTAGGGATGGGAACGCCGGCGAAAACCCAGCGCATGATCGAGGCGGTCAGTGCTCACGTCCCGGTCGAGCGGCTTGGCGGGCATTACCACGATACTTACGGTCAGGCGATTGCAAACATCCTGGCATCGCTGGAACTGGGCATGGCGACGTTCGACAGTTCGGTTGCCGGACTGGGGGGCTGCCCGTATTCGCCCGGCGCCACCGGCAACGTCGCCAGTGAAGACGTGCTGTATATGCTCGACGGCATGGGGATAGAAACAGGCGTTGACATGGATGCCTTGCTCGATGCCGCCGATTTCATCTGCACGCACCTGGATCGCCCGACCGTTTCGCGCGCCGGCCGCGCGCTCGGCATCAAGCGCCGCAAGGCGGCATAGTCGCAGGGGAACGATTTGAACGAGCCAGATCCGAAAGAACCAGATCCGAAAGAATCTGCGATGACACGGGAAATTCCATCGCCTTGCGAGAACGTATGCCAGATGAATCCGGCGACCGGCTACTGCATTGGTTGCCTTCGCACACTCGACGAGATTGCCGACTGGCTGGAAATGACGGACGAGCAGAAAAGCGAATTGCTTGCGCGGCTCGAGGAGCGCAAGAAGGTGCCGGCATGAACAGTCCGAGTCCGCTGCCGGCGCCGGCGCCGCGCAAACCGCAGCACACGCGCACGATCGAATGCAATGGCTACGTTCGCGATGACGGACTTTACGATGTCGAAGGGCGTCTGGTTGATGTAAAGAGCATTCCGTTTCACAACATGGACCGCGGCGACGTCAAGCCGGGCGAACCGATCCACGAAATGTGGATCCGTCTGACCGTCGACATCGATCTGAACGTGGTTGATGTGGCAGCCTGCACGGTCTGGGGGCCTTACAACATGTGCGGTGACATTGCCCCCGCGTTCGACTGCCTCAAGGGTCTGACCATCGGTCCGGGATGGACCAGAAAAACGCGCGAACTGCTCGGCGCTACCAGGGGTTGCACCCACATGGTGGAACTGCTGGGGCCGATTGCCACGACGGCATTTCAGACAATCTATGCCGAGCGCGTTGCGCGCGACAAGCGCGAAGGCAAGAGCGAAAAGCCGGCGCTGATCGGTTCGTGCCACGCGTACGCGCCCGACAGTCCGGTCGTGGCGTTTCGCCATCCGGAGTATTACACCGGCCCGAAGAAAGACGCCGCAGGTTAGCGAAGTTCGGGCAGGCCGTCGCGTGGCCCGGCGTTAGCCACCGGCCGGTCGCGGCGCTTCCTGTCCTTCTCTAGCGCCGGTAGCCGAATAGCCAGTGGCTGGTGACGTCGCCGCGGTTGCGCACCGTGTGCGGGGCGCCGGCGGGAATCAGCAATTCCTCGCCGGGTCCGGGGCGGTACGTCTTGCCGCCAAACTCGAACTCGACGTCGCCGTCGATGGTCATCACCAGTTCGTCGACGTCGTGCACGAAGTCGGCCCACACCTGGCCGGGCGGATCGGTCCATACCTCGCAACTGAAACCCCGTGCGCGCCAGTCGGCCGCAACTCTTGATTGGTCGGGGCGCGGATCGCTCATTGGTGTCGCGCAGTCACTGCGCGTCGATCCAGTAATCCACCGTGTAACGGTGCTGCGTCATCCAGATGCGCGCGGCTTCGCGCGGCGAAAAACCCTCGACGTTGACCAGATAGTCGAGCTCGGTAACCCATTTCACCGTGAACTCCATGCGCTTGAGCATATCGAAAATATGCCGCGGGATCTTGGCATTCGCCGATTGGTGGGCGACCAGCCAGGCCGTGTCGGCTTCACCGAGTATGTTCTCCGGTTCTTCGAGGATGCGCAGGTCTGCAACCTTGTTGAGGTATTGCGGCTGCCACAAAGGCATGACGAACCACTTCTGCGCCTTGATGTTCGTGTTGAATGCCTCGATCCAGTCTTCCGCCTTGCCCGGAGACAGTTCGTATCCGGCCTGTGACAGGCCGTAGTGTTCCGTCAGCGTCTTAGACCGCATCATCAGGCCGGAGTCGGCGCCAGGGCCGCGGATCGTTTTCTCCATCTTTGCCGCAACTTCCGGCTTTGCCAGATCAGCCACACTCTTCACGGCGGATTCGGGAACGTACTCCGGTACCGCCCAGAACAATTTCGCATCCGAATACAGCGGCGTGACCAGCGTCAGGTCTTTGCCGTATTCCTCCCAGTATTGCTGATGCGTATTGGGAAGCCAGGCTGCCACGAACAGGTCGAACTCACCTTCGGCGAGCAGCGGGTACATCGCGCTGTGCGGACCCTTCTTCATGGCGACGTTGTAGCCGGAACGTTCCAGAACATTCTGGAACACGGCGGCGGTCGCTTCGTAGAAAGAAAGATTCACGTGGCCTATCACGACCGTTCGTGCGTGGGCGGCGGAGCTGACGAGCAATGCTGCGCCCAGAGCCGTGTATAGCAAACGTGAAAAAAATTTCATATCGCCGATCTCCTTTCGTGAAATGTTAGCGGGTGCCGCAAGTCGTTAATCGTGGCGCAACCGTGATCGCCTGTGCCGGACTGGATCGCCCTGCCGGAACATGCTCAGCTGAGCGGTCTCATTACGACCTTGCGGTAGCAGGGTCGTTCGCTCAACGTGTCGAACCAGCGCCCGAGCGCGGCGTATTTCGGCCGCGGCCTTTCCAGCAAATCCTCCGGCAAGGCCAGCCAGCGCCAGACCGCGCAGCCCATCGGGATGTCGCCCATGGTGAATCTGTCTCCGGCAATGTGGCGCCGGTCGGCGAGGTGGTTGTCGAGGTATCCCAGCACTTCGGCGCTCCGGTCGAACGAGCGCGCAATTTCTGTCCTGTTACGCTGCTCCGGGAGCGTTCGCACCAGATTCCAGAACAGGGGCCGGAACGCCGGCCAGAAAACCGTGCTGCCCCAGTCCATCCACCGGTCTGCTTCGACACGCACCGCGAGGTCATTCGGCCACAGGTCGCCGGCGCTGTGCTTCGCCGCGAGGTAGCGGACAATCGCGTTCGATTCCCACAAGACCAGTCCGTCGACCTCGACCGTCGGCACCAGGCCGTTCGGATTCATGGCCCGGTATTGCGGCGTGTCGACGATGCCGAACTGTCCCCCGGCATCAACGCGCTCGAAGGGCAGGCCGAGTTCCTCGCACACCCACAGTACTTTTTCGACGTTGACGGAATTGTCCCGGCCCCAGATCTTCATCATCGCTGGCTCCCGTCAGCCGTTTCTCAGCTGCTTCAACGTCGCATCGATCAGACGGCGCGAAATGCTGATGGTGCTTGGCAGTTTCTCGGGCAAACGCTCGGCGCTGAACCAGTCGGCGGCCTCGATCTCCGCAGGGTCGGGCGTAACTTCACCCTCTACATAGTCGGCGTGAAAGGCGATCATCAACGAGTGCGGAAACGGCCACGGCTGGCTGGCGAAATACCGGATGTTGTTGATCTCGATGCTCACTTCCTCGCGCACCTCGCGAACGATGGTCTGTTCCAGTGTTTCACCGGGTTCCGTGAATCCGGCCAGCGCGGAAAACATGCCCGGTGGAAAGTGCGGCGAGCGGGCCAGCAGGAATTCCGGCCCGCGCTGCACCAGCACCATGATTGCAGGTGCGATGCGCGGATAGTGCAGTTGTGCGCATGATGGGCATACCCGCGAGCGTTCGCCTTCCTTGAGCACAGTCGGGGTTCCGCAGCGGCCGCAAAACTGGTGTGAGCGGTCCCAGTCGACGATCTGGAACGCACGGCCTGCGAGTGCAAAGGTGGTGTCGTCGAGTGCGCCGTACAGGGCACGCAATCCGGACCACTGCATACCGGCGGGCGCGGGCGTCGCGTCTTCGACTTCAGCCGCGAAACAGTGGCGGCCAGACAGTGTGCCAAGGTACTGCGTTCGCAGTGCTGCCAGACCCAACGCGGCCGGATCGCGCACAACGGGTATTCGCACGCCGTCCGTGTCGTAGGCGACCAGCACGTGGTTTCCCATGTAGACGAACCACAAGGCGGGTTCGTCGAGACGCTCCGGCGCCGTGTACGACGCAACGAAATTCTCCGGTGCCGACAGGATCATCATCGGCGGTCAACCCGTGAACGACCGGCTGTCGGTGCCTGCAACAGAGCCGGTGTTCCGCCATGGCCGCCGCGGCGGATGCGTTGCTGCCGCCATTGGTTCAGCGCTTCTTCGGCATGTACAGGTCGGTAATCGAGCCCTCGGCGATTTCTGCGGCAAAGAAAACCGTTTCGGACAGGGTCGGATGCGGGTGTATGGTCAGCCCGATGTCTTCCGCATCGGCGCCCATTTCGAGTGCCAGTACCGTCTCGGCAATCAGCTCACCGGCATTCGGCCCGACCATGCCGGCGCCAAGCAGGCGCTTGCTGGACTTGTCGAACAGCAGTTTGGTCATGCCTTCGTCGCGTGCGGTCGCCAGTGCGCGTCCGCTCGCGGCCCACGGGAAAGAGGCCTTCTCGAACTCGATGCCCTGCGCCTTGGCCTGTGTTTCGGTCAGCCCCATCCAGGCAATCTCCGGGTCGGTGTAGGCAACGGAGGGAATGGTGCGTGCGTCGAAGGCGCGCTTGTGACCGGCGATGACTTCCGCCGCGAGCTTGCCCTCGTGCGTTGCCTTGTGCGCGAGCATCGGTTCGCCGACGATGTCGCCGATGGCGTGGATATGCGCGACGTTGGTTCGCATCTGCTTGTCGACCGGGATGAAGCCGCGCTCGTTGACGGTGACGCCGGCTGCATCGGCGCCGATCGATGCGCCGTTGGGGCGGCGGCCGACGGCGACCAGCACGCGGTCGTAGACCTGCGGGTCGGGGGCGTTGTCGCCCTCGAACGTTGCCTTGAGCCCGTTCTTCTGCGCGGTCAGCGCCGTGACTTTGGTCTTGACGTAAATGCCCTCGTAGCGTTTTTCCAGGCGCTTGTGCAGCGGACGAATCAGATCGCGGTCGGCGCCCGGAATCAGGCTGTCAGCGAGTTCGACCACCGAGATCTTGCTTCCCAGCGCGTCGTAGACG
>LJTS01000121.1 GCA_001304425.1 Betaproteobacteria bacterium SG8_40 | reverse complement strand
GTGTACGCCGGTTGTCCCCATCCGGGAGCGCAGGAAATCGGATAACAATGTGCGCGGTTCACACTGTACCGAGCGTGCCATGCCATTGAGTTTCAGCGCGATCGTATGCTGTCCATGCGGAAATTTTTTCATTCGGTTTCCATGTGCTGCTTTCTGTCGTTCAGTGCCGCAATGCCGTGAGCGTCGATTTCAACTGCGCAGGCGGTTGATCAACTGCGCACCCAGATTGCGCACGATATGCCGGCGGTACCTCGCACTGGCGTGCTGGTCGTCCTGCGCGCCAAGTTTCCAGGCAAGATCTTCCAGCGCTGCGTCCAGGTCCGCGCCCGTCGATAGCGGCAGCGTTTGCACCCATGGACGGTCCGCGACGCCGCCCACGCCGAGGCGCACTTCTTCCCCGGACACGGTCGCGGCCAGGGCGACGAGGGCGAAGTCACCATGCCGCATGCTCACTTCAACGAATCCGTAGCGCGTCTGCTTGTTTGCCAGCGGGAACCTTACCGATTCGATCAACTCGTCGGCTTCCCTTGCCGTCGTGAGCACGCCTCGGAAAAACTCTTCCGCCGCTACGCGCCGTCGCCGCCGGCGCGAGCGAAGCTCGACGGTTCCGCCAAGCGTTGCCAGGCACAGCGGCAACTCCGCGCTGGGGTCCGCGTGCGCGATGGAGCCGCAGACCGTTCCCCGATTGCGCGTCTGGAAGTGCCCCAGGTGCGGCAAGGCCTGTGCAAGGAGCGGCACCGTGCTTTCGTCCCGGACCACCATTTCCGCTGCACGCTGCGTTACCGCAGCGCCCAGTTGCATCCAACCCCGATTCACCCGGATGGTTGAAAGATCCTCGACGCGCGAGATGTCAATGAGCACGCGCGGTTGCGCCAGGCGCATGTTCAGTGCCGCCATCAACGATTGGCCGCCGGCGAGAATGCGCGCGTCCTCCCCGTACTCGGCCAGCAAGTGAACAATCTCGTCGGTCGAATCTGCGCGGATGTAGTCGAACGCGGCGGGCTTCACTTCCCGGCTCCATTATCGTTGTGCCCGATCAGGCGCAGCAGGCGTCGCCGTAACCCCCTGGCGGGTGACGCACCGCTCGCCACGCGGCCGAGCCTGGCAAACAACTGCCGCAGCACCATGGCCGTCGCGCTTTCGATCATGCGTGCGCCAACCGATACGATCTTGCCGCTCAGCGAGAACGCATAGTCGTAGTCGAGCCGCGTGCCTTCCTCCACCTTGTTCAGCGTTATCCGGCCGTCGCCTTCGGCACTGCCCAGCGCACCCGTGCCCCGTCCAGAGAGCCTTATGCGCCGCATCGGGTCTTCATCGGCGAGGGTCATGTCAACACGGAAAGTGACCTTGACCAGCCCTACCGACAACGACATGTCTGCACGATAGGCATTGAACGCAACGGCTTCGAGGCTGCTGCAACCCGGTATCACCTTCTGCATTTTCTTCGGGTCGTGCAGCGCGTGATAAACAGCTTCCGGCGGGGCATCGATGTTGATGCTGCCGGAAGCCGAGAACTGCTTCCCGCCGCTCGTCGGCACCGGCACCTGTGCTACCGGCGGCGTTTCCGGCGGCGCGATCAATTCGATGATGCGCGATGGCGTCATCGGCAGCACGATTGCTTCGGCATCGACTTCCGGTCCCAGCGCATCGGCGATGGCGTTGGCGATGCACACCGGCGTGCTCATGTTATTGCCTTCACCGATGCCCTTCGCGCCCAGGGGCGTAAACGGCGACGGGGTTTCCATGTGCGCGATGAGCGGTTCCGGCACCTCGACCGCCGTCGGCACCAGGTAATCGGCGAACGTGCCCGAGGCAAAAGAGCCATCGGCCCGGTAGCTGAATTCCTCCATCAGGGCGGCGCCGAGCGCTTGCGCGAATCCGCCGCGGATCTGGCCGTCGGCAAGCGCCGGATTGAGCAGCGTTCCGGCATCGTGCGCGGTCACATACCGGTCGATGCGCACTTGCCCGGTGCCGCGGTCGATTTCCACCGCGCAGATGTCGAAAGCGAAGCCGTAACAGGTGGAAGTATTGATCCGGTCGCTCTCGTCGGGCGGCTCGAGCTGTGCCGGCGTCCACGTTGCCGTTTCGCGCAGTCCCGGTGCCGTGCCCTCGGGCAGCAGGCCGGGTGCCCAATGCGGTGAAGCGGCAAGCCGCGCAAACGCTACCGTTGTTTCAGGGGCCTTGCGCGCGAATACCTTGCCGGCGGCAAACACCACGTCACTTTCGTGACAATTGAGCTGCGCCGCGGCGATCCGCGCGAGTTTGTCGCGCAGCTTGTAGGCGGCCAGATGCGCAGTACCCGCAACGGCGCCGGCAAAACGGCTCGAGTAATTGCCTTCGGCAACCGACCATGCGTCCTTGCGCGTATCCAGTTCCACGTCAACGGTGATGTCGCCGGGACTGAGGCCGAACACGTCGGCGACGACTTGCGAAAGCACGGTGATGTGCCCCTGGCCATGGGGAACCGATGCAACGCTCACGGTGACCGAACCGAGCAGGTCGATGCTGACCGTCGCGCTGGTGATGGCGCCGTTCTTCGGGCCGGCCTTGGCGCGCGCTTCCTTCGTCATCACGGTGGTGATGTAGCCCATGTTCGATATCGACGGCTCGACAACGGCGGCGTAACCGATGCCGTATAAACGTCCTTGCGCGCGCGCCGCGTCGCGTCTTTCCAATAGCGACCGCAGGTCGCCGCGTCTGCATGCCAGTTCCAGCGCAGCGGTGTAGTCGCCGGAGTCGAGTAGCGCGCCGGCTGCCGCGCGGTAGGGAAAATCGCCCGACTGAACGAAATTGCGTTTGTACACCTCGAGCGGATCGAGGTTCAGTTCCACGGCGATGCGTTGCACCAGGCGCTCGAGGGCAAAATACACCTGAGGTCCGCCGAAACCGCGCACCAGGCCCGCCGGGGTCTTGTTCGTCAGCGCCACGCGATTGCGTACCCGCAGATGTTCAATCCGGTAAGCACCGGTCAGGCAACCGTGCATGCGGTAGAACGTCGCCGGTTCGGGCGCCCTGAGATAAGCGCCGCAGTCGTCGATCTGATCGTACGAGAGCGCCTGAATGCGCCCGTCGCTTGCGACGGCCGCTTCGATGTCGGTGACGCGGCCGGTGGACGAGGTCGCCGCGACCAGGTGCTCAAGGCGGTCTTCTACCCATTTCACCGGCGCCCTCGCCTTGCGGGCAGCCAGACACAGCGCCACGATGTACGGAAACACGCCTTGCTTGACGCCGAAACTGCCGCCGCCGTCGCGCGGCATGCGCAATCGCAGCTTTGCTGCCGGTACCTGCAGCGCCAGTGCCATCACGGCATGCAGCGAGAACGGCCCCATGAAATTGGACAGCACGTCATAGTCGCCTTCGCTGCCGTACTCCGCTACAGCCACGTAGGTCTCGATCGGTGTGCACGAGTTGCGCGGGTAGCGCGCCTTGATCCGCACGCGGTGCGCCGCCGAAGCGAACGCAGCGTCGGGATCTCCGTAGACGAACTCACGGTCGCTGACAACGTTTGAGCCGACCGCTTCGTGCAGTACCGGCGCTTTCTTTTCGATGGCGGCTTCGGCATCGACAACGGCATCGGCGGGTTCGTATTCGACCTTCACCAGATCCAGCGCGTCCTCGGCGACGTAGCGGTTCTCAGCCACTACGACGGCGACCGGCTCCCCCACGTAGCGCACCTTGTCCAGCGCGATGCACCAGTGCTCCATGGGCTGTTTGACGCCTACCACGAACGGTTTTGACCACTCGCGAAGGTCGGCGCCGACCAGTACGGTCCGGACGCCGGGCAGCGCCATTGCATCGGCGATATCGATGGAAGTGATGCGCGCATGCGCATGGGGCGATCGAACGAACGCGGCATGCAATGTTCCCGCAGGCACTCCGAGATCGTCGGCGTAACGTCCGGCACCGGTCAGAAGCGCCGCGTCCTCGCGCCGTTCGAGTGACTGTCCGGTCCAACCGGGTGCGCGCTTCGCTGTCGCCGGGTCGTTCATCCGGGATGGTTCCCTGATGTCATCGGATACTCAATTCCGTCGTGCATGCGGGCCCAAGGTGTTCGTGGAATCCGGCAGTTCGGTTTTACCGCCGGCATGCCGGCGCCTGATGTGCTGTCCGCCATGCCTGCTGTTTTTCGCAACCGCCGCTCGAATTATGGCATTGTCTGCAAGCAGACAGGACCGGGCTTCATCGCTTCGCGAACGCAGACCTCGCGGCTGGTGCAAACCCGACGGGTAGTTTAGTTGATATAGTCCTCCGGATACGGCGGTTCGTCGGTTGGCGCCGGCGCGGCGCGCAACAGACCAGACTGGATACATCGCATGAAAGTCAATCTTGAGAAATCCTGGCCGATGCCAGTGCCACCGGCAGCGGCGTGGCATTTGTTGCAGGACGTCGAAGCCGTTGCTTCGTGCATGCCGGGGGCAAAGATCACCGAGCGGATCGACGACACCCATTACAAGGGCACGGTCACTTCGCGGGTCGGCCCGGCCACGCTGTCGTTCAGCGGCACCATCGAAGTGCTGGAAATCGACGCGGCGAACATGCAGTTGCGGATGATCGGAAAAGGCGCGGACCGCAGCGGATCGTCCGGCGCCAGCATGGACCTCACGGCCCGGGTCGAGGGTGCCGATGACGGCAAGTCGAAACTGATCGGTAACAGCGAGGTTGCGATGACCGGCAAGGCCGCAACCTTCGGCGGGCGCATGATCGTTCCGGTCGCCGACCAGATCCTCAAGCAGTTTGCCGCCAATTTCGCCAGGCGTGTTCAGGAAATCGCCGAGCAGGCACCGGCAGCAAGTGGCGCGGAAACCGGAGCGGCGCCGGGCACACCGGGGGCCGCGGCACCGGAAACATCGTTGAACGCGCTCGGATTGCTGTGGGGAATGATCAAGGACGGTCTGCGCCGGCTGTTTGGCAAGAAGCCGGGTTGACGGGCACCTCGCAACCGTTGGTTTAACCACTCCGGATGGACCGCACCGAGCGTTTCTACCGCATCGATCGCCTGCTGCGAGAAAACAGGCTCGTCACGATTGACCGCTTTCTGGACGAGTTGTCCGTGTCGCGCGCCACGTTCAAGCGCGATCTCGAATACATGCGCGACCGGCTCAACGCGCCGATCGAATGGGACCGCGAATCCGGCGGGTACCGCTTTGTCGAGCCGGCCGGAGCAGCACCGGAGTACGAACTGCCCGGGCTGTGGTTCAACCAATCGGAAATTCTTGCGCTCCTGTCGATGGAAAGCCTGCTGGAGGAAATCGAGCCCGGCCTGCTCGGCCCGCGCCTGGAGCCGTTGAAAGCGCGGCTTGCATCGTTAATCGAATCAACCAGTCATTCGGCCGACGACGTGCGCGAGCGTATTCGCGTTCTGCGCATGGGTTCGCGCAGCCGCAAGATCCGTCACTTCGAACCGGTTGCGTTTGCGCTGATGAACCGGCGCAAACTGCACATCGACTACTTCGTGCGGTCCCGCGATGAGTTGACGCATCGCGACGTGTCGCCGCAGCGGCTGGTGCATTATCGCGACAACTGGTACCTCGACGCCTGGTGCCATCAGGCCGGGGGCGTGCGCAGTTTCGCGCTCGATGCCGTTGAGTCGGCGCGAGTACTCGAAGAAGCCGCCAGGCAAGTGCCGGATGCCGATCTCGACCGCTTGCTGGGTGCCGGTTACGGGATCTTTTCCGGTGAACAGGTCAAGTGGGCGAAGCTGCGTTTCTCGGCCCAGCGCGCACGCTGGGTCGCGGCAGAAGAATGGCATCCGCAACAGCGCGCCGGATTTGACGATGCCGGATGCTACATCCTTGAAGTGCCGTATAGCCAGGACCCGGAACTGATGATGGATATCCTCAAGCACGGTCCCGAAGTGGAAGTACTGGAACCGCCCGAACTGCGCAAACGCGTAGCCGGGCAACTGGTGGCCGCGGCAGACCAATATCGCACCTGATTGGTGCAATTCCTGACAACGAGCTTGATATATGCCATTGTTTTTATGGTGTTAAATATTTGACCCGGCATGCACGGAAATTGCATTCGTATGGCATGGATGCCGAAATCGTGCGCTTCTGGTCTGACAGTTGAATCATGGTGGCCTCGTGTGCGATCCGGATGCGATCCGTGTGCAACACGAAGAGCAGCATCAAACAAGACTGAAACAGGCGAGGAGCGTACTAGCACGCGACACCGCAATCGGAACGCGCCGTAGCCCTACCGGGCTGCCAGCCTCAAGTTCCCGACTCGGAATGCAAACGGGTTGTTGGAAGGAGGTGGCAAATGTTTCATCGACGTGTGTTGTGCAAACTCGCGGTCACCCTGTTGGTTGGCTTCTCGTCCCTGCCTGTCCAGGCGGGTGAAAACGCGCCGAGGTACGAATACTCGGTCGCGGTCCAGGAAATCACGCAGCTCTACTGGCTCGCCGAGACTGCGAATAGCTGCGGCTGGGCAACGCGCCAGGAAGCCGATCAGTTCGAAGCGTTCGCGGTTCGATTCCTCACCGCACATCTTTCCGGCGTACACGGCGCGGCGCTGTTCTCGATGATCAGCGAGGCGGGCTTTCAGCCTGCCGTTCAGCGCGTCGCACTCGAAAACCGCGCGCACAACTGCGACCAGGACCGCTGGAAAAATGGGTGGGCCACTTTCAAGTCTGCTGCAGACGAGAACGCAACACGTTATTGATTGAAGTTTTGTGCGCGGATCTCTCTTTGCACAAGGAGGGCCTGGTAAATGAAAATAATCGTGATGGTATTCGGGTTGATGGTCCCTGCCGTGGCATTCGGCGACAGTCCGGACGAAATTGGACAAACGGGCCGGTGCGCGTCCTGGGTGAACCACGCAATGTACGGTGCCACCCAGTCGATGCGCGGAGCCTCACGCGAGGTGGAGTTCGTCGCGAGGAGTAGTCTCGTAGAGCTTCTGGGGCGATCCAGATCGCCGGGCGGCAACAAGCTCTACATTATGGTCGACGAAGGTGATACCGAAGGCGAGCGCGGCTTCATGGAACAGTCCATCCTGTTCGGGTACGACGCAATGACCTACTGGCAATCGCGCAATGCCGGGATTTCGCCAAGTCACGACGAGTGGCAGCGAAATTTCATGGCCATGTGTCTCGATTACGAGGCAATATGACCCTGCTGTCACTGTGACGCGGACACGATAATCGGGCGTGCCACATCTTTTCGATGCCTCGCATGCCAACGGTTCAATCCTGGACCGCCGACTTGATTCTCCATAAATATTCCGGGTGGCTCACGTAGTGAGCCACTGACCCGCGCAGACTGCCTCCACTTACTCAAAGGAGGCGGTCATGGGTGAAATCATCAATCCGGCGCTGGCCGGCATTCAAAAGCAACAGGGCTCAAAACTCCCGGAACTGCGGGCGAAAGCGGACGCCTGGTCGGCACGCAACGACTTGCGCGCGTACAAGGGCAGTCTGCGCGACCTGGCGGGGCTTTGTCCCGCTTTCGACCGCAGGTCGCTGGCAGACGGCGATCGCGCGGTCGCACGAAAGGACGGTACAGGCAAAGACGGTGTTGGCATCGCCAGATCGCATCTGGACGTGATCGTGCGCCGTGCCGGCCCGGGCGTCGGGTTGCTGGAAATGCCGGTGGGCGTGGTCACCCGGCGCCACCAGTTACTGCCCCACGCGCGGGTGATCGAAAGCCTCGAGCGCGCCCTTGGCGTGATTCGGGTTGACCCGGCACAAACGAAAGCCGAGCTTGACCTCACCAATTTCGGCGCGCGCATGTCGCTCGCGGTCGACTTGCCGACGCATCTCGATTTCGACCCCGTTGGCAGCGCGCCCCTGAACCTGCGCATCCTTTTGAGCAACAGCGTCAACGGTGGCGGGTTGCGTTTGCTTTCGGTCTGGCAGCAGCAGGAATCCGGGAGCACGTTCGCGGTCGGCGTGACGCGGCTCGAATCGCGGCTCGCCC
>LJTS01000120.1 GCA_001304425.1 Betaproteobacteria bacterium SG8_40 | reverse complement strand
TTTTTTTTCATCCGCGCATGCGTTCGGTGCGCGGATCGTACATCGCACGCAAGGAGGCTTTTGCCGGTATGCGATCGCCGGCGACGTCGATCTCAATCCGGCCCGAGTCGATATAGTCCTGCGTGATTTCCTCTTCGGCCTGGATGTAACCAAGCCCGACCGCGCCGCCCAGGGTGTGGCCGTAATCGCCCGATGTCAGATGCCCGACCGTCTTGCCGTTGCGCACGATGGGCTCGTGCTGGTAGAGCGTTTTTTCCGGGTCTTGCAAGAGAAACTGCACGAGACGCTTCTTCATGAATGCGCGGTTCTCCTTTTGCCGGAGGATCGCTTCGCGCCCGATGAACGGAATGGCTTTTTCGAAACTGCAGACAAAACCCATGCCGCACTCGAGCGGGGTGTCGTGTCCGGCAACATCATGGCCGTAGTGGACGAATTTTTTCTCCAGCCGGCAGGAGTTCAGGGCGTGCATGCCTGCAAGAACGAGTCCCTGGCCCTGACCCTTGTCCCACAGGTAATCGAAACCATGTCGGGCCTGATCGACCGGCACATACAACTCCCAGCCGAGTTCTCCGACGTAAGACACGCGCCCGGCGTAGGCGCGAGCCATGCCCAGTTCAACGGCCTGAAACGAACCATACGGAAACGATTTGTTGCCCATGTCGTGATTCAGGGCCTGTGCGAGCAATTCACGGCTGCCCGGGCCCATGACGCCGAGCACGGCCCAGGCGTTGGTGATGTCGCTGATGCAGCAGAACTCGCCGTCTGCGACATGGGATCTCAGCCAGTGCAGGTCCTTGACCGTTTGCGTAGCGCCGCTGAGTACCCAGAACTCGTCCTCGGCGAGGCGGGTGACGGTCAGGTCCGCCTCGATGCCGCCATGATCGTTCAACCAGTGGGTGTAAACGATGCGCCCGGGTTCGACGTCGACGTTGGCGCTCGATAGCCTTTGCAGCAGTTTGACCGCGTCGCGGCCTTGCACGAGGTATTTTGAAAACGAGCTCTGGTCGAACAGTGCGACTTTCTCCCGGGCAGCCCTGTGTTCGGTAGCGCTGTACTCGAACCAGTTCTGCTTGCCAAAACTGTACTGGTATTCCGGTTTCACGCCTGCGGGCGCAAACCAGTTGGGTCGCTCCCAGCCGGCCGCCTCGCCAAAACAGGCGTTGTGCTCCTGCAGGCGCTGGTGCAGCGGCGAGAGCCGCAGGTTGCGCGAAGTCTGCATTTGCTTGTACGGGTAATGATTGTCGTAGAGCAAGCCGAGGGTTTCGGTGACGCGGTTCTGGATGTAGTGCTGTGTCGACTGGAACGGAAACATGCGGCGAATGTCATTGCCCCAAAGGTCCATTGGCGCCTTGCCCTCGTGCATCCAGTCCGCCAGCGCGCGGCCAAGCCCGCCTGATGTCTGGATGCCTACGGAGTTCAGACCGCAGGCCACAAAGAAACCTTTCAGTTCGGGTGCTTCGCCGATATGAAACTGGTCATCCGGCGTGAAGCTCTCCGGTCCGCAGAAGAAACTGCGCCACCCAGCCGTGGCCAGCATCGGCACGCGCTCCAGCGCTTTCTCGAGCACCGGCATGAATTGTTCGTCCGGGTGTCCTTCCAGTTCTTCGAAGGCAAAATCCAGCGGGATGCCATCCTGTCCCCACGGCACGGCGTGCGGCTCGAAAGCGCCGACGAGCAGGCTGCCGGCATCCTCGCGGTAGTAGGCGCAATTGTCGTGGTCGCGCAGTACCGGAAGGTTGGCTGGCAGGCCCTCGAGTTTTTCGGTGTGTGCATAGTAGTGTTCGCAGGCATGCAACGGCACGTTGACGCCGGCCATGCGGCCAATCTCGCGTCCCCACAGGCCGCCGCAGTTGACGACGAAGTCAGCGCGAATCGGGCCCTGAGTCGTTGTCACGCCGGTGACGCGTCCGCGGGCCTGCTCGATGCCGGTGACGCGAACGCCTTCCAGGCATAGTGCACCACGTCCGCGCGCGCCCTTGATGAAAGCCTGGGTGACGTCAACCGGGCTTGCGGTACCGTCCTGTGCCACCCAGCTGCCGCCAAGAAGATCGCCTGTTTCGACGAAGGGATAAAGCGCCTTGATCTCGCCTGGCGTGATGATGTCCACCTGGGTCACCCCGAACGCATTGTTCATTGCCGCGACACGCTTGAGTTCTTCGAACCGTGCCACGCTGTGCGCAACGGTGACCGAGCCGACCTGTTTGAAACCTGTCGACTGCCCGGTTTCGGCTTCCAGTTCACCGAGTAGCGCCATCGAGTATTCGCAAAGGCGTGCGTGCGGTTCGTTGGCGCGCATGGTTCCAACGAGTCCGGCCGCATGCCAGGTGGTGCCGCAGGTGAATTGGTTGCGCTCCAGCAGGACGACGTCGTTCCAGCCAAGTTTCGCAAGGTGATAGGCAACGCTGGCACCAATGACGCCGCCGCCGATGATGATGGCACTCGCCTGTTGGGGAATCTGCGCAGGCATTTGACCGTTCTCCCGATCAGATCTGTTGTGGACGGGTTTTATTCTGGACTGATTCGGGTTGCCCTGCGCGCCGGGTCAGCAACGGTTGTGAACAGGCGGCCTGGTATTTATTCCGCGAGCCGGATCGCACGTGGTGTCGATGCCGTGCGGCCAGTGTAACGAACCGCGAGGATGAGGACAGCGGAACGGATACCCGTCCCGGTCGTGGCGGCACCGGTATCACTGGTGCCGGGTGACGCGCCGTCCGGCGGTTGTTACCTGGCGCGGTAGGCTTCCAGATCGCGATCGAGTATCGGCCGCTCCTCGATGACGGCGGAAACCTCCATCTCGATGCCTTCCCTGAGCAGCTTGACCGTCACCGTCTCGCCGATCTTCAGTTCCTGCACGACGATACGGGCGTCCTCGAGCGACGCGACCTTTGTGCCGTTCACCTGGGTGATGATGTCACCCCCCAGAATCATTTGCTCCATTCCCCACATGACCGGGAACATTCCACCGCGAATGCCGGCCTTGTCAGCGGCGCTGCCGGGCTCGACGGTTTCGACCAGGAAGCCGCGAGTGAACAGGGCGGCGATCGGAGGTGCGCCGAGAAGCTGCAAAATGACTGGCGTGACCATCTGGCCGTACAGCCCGTGCCAGGGCCGCGCCACCTTGCCGGTGGCGATCAGTTCGGGCAGCTCACGGCGTAGCGTTCCGACCGGGATCGCGAAACCGATGTTCTCGGCCTCCGGGCTTACGCTGCGCAGCGTGACCAGACCGATCAGGTGGCCGCAATCATCAATCAGCGCGCCGCCGGAATTTCCGCCGCTGACCGGTGCGTCAGTCTGGATGAACGGCGAGAGCCAGCTCGACGTGTTGATCGGCAGCACGCGGCCTTTGCCCGAAACGATGCCGGTGCTGATGGATTTGCCGATTCCCAGCGGGTAGCCGATGACATGGGCCGGCTGGCCAATGGTCACCTCGTCACTCGGCGCCAATGGCAGGGGATCGATTTGCGCGGACAGGCCCGGGGCGCGCAACACCGCAATGTCGAATACCGGATCACGCCCGACGAGTTCGGCTTCGAAGACAATACCCTCGACGCCGACCGCGAGTGAGGTCGCGTCCAGAACGACGTGGAAGTTGGTTGCGACCAGGTCGTCACCGAGAAAAACACCGGAGCCGGTCTTTGATTCGACCCGGCCGACCACCCGATACGGGTTGATGCCGAACGAGAATATCTGCACGATGCTGGGCGCAGCCTCGCGGTATATTTCTGCCGGAGTCCTGGAGCAGCGCGCCCTTTTGTCACCGATGACCGGTACTTCCTGAGCCACGGCCGGGGACGACAGCGTCATCATGGCGAAGGCCGCAAGGGCAAACAGGGCAAGCAATTTCAGGTGAACGGATCGGATGCTCAAGGCGATAAACAATATGCGCGAGGCCGACATGATGTTTACCGGTATAACGCTTGCGCGTGCATCTGGCAAGCCCCGGGCGCCCAGCGCACTCCTGGCAAGGCGGCAGCGCGCGTGCTGTGGCGCACAAAACCAAAGCTTGCCGAGCGGCAGGTGCGTGGCAGGATGTGCGCGCGGACGCAAACCCGGGAACGCGCGATGCAAGACGCGCCGGGAACGTTTTTGCGTTCGAGTGCATGTCAAGCGCATGCCGCAATGAATGCGGTCAGGCGGGACGTGTCCGGGGCGTGATTGCGTCTGCGTTTTGCAATCGATGCTGCATTACTGAATACTGAACCATGCGCGCGAACATAGACCTTGCCACTGGCGAACGTGAAGAACTGGTCGACATCACCGACCGCGTGCGCCGCGTCGTTGAGGAAAGCGGTGTGCGGGACGGGCTGTGCGCAGTCTACGCACACGGCGCGACGGCCGCCGTCATGATCCAGGAGAACTGGGATGCGAGCGTGCCGAGTGATGTGGTCAATTTTCTGCGCCAACTGATCCCACCGGGAATCTGGTTGCACGATCAGCAGGACAATAACGGTGACGCGCATATCAAGGCCGGCCTGGTTGGCCCGTCCGAGACGATTCCCGTGATTGACGGCAAGCTCGGGCTGTCGCGATGGCAGGGAGTGTTCTTCTGCGAGTTCGACGGCCCGCGGCGTGACCGGCGTGTCATCGTGACCGTAATTAACGACGCGACCTGAGGCGAGGCCGATGTGGCTCGCTTGTGCCGATACCAGGGAAACGCAACTCCGTTCCGTACATGTCGTGCACAATGCAAACGTTGCGTCGTATGCGGATGACGAAACAGGTGTCTGGGCCCTGACTTTGTCAAGTCCCCGGACCGGGAATGAGTTTGGGTGGCGTCTAATTGCGTTCCCTCGAGGCGCCGATGCACACTGATACTGGAAATTCGGAGGATCCCATGAAGAGCAATGTCAAGCCGGCTTCTGCCACGCAGTCCCAGGATTACCAATTCGTCGTAAGCCGCTCCAGCGGGGCGGAGTTCGAGACCGACGGTTTGCGTGAGGAGTTCGTCTACCGGGACCTCGGGCTGGCGGATGCAACGCATGGTGACTTTCATGCCCACATCATCAAGGCCAAGCACCTCGATGGCGGGCACAACGGCATGCACCGGCACCATATCGATCTCCAGTTCCTGCTGGTGCTCAAGGGCTGGGTTCGCTTTGCCTACGTCGAGCAAGGCGAGGTGCTCTATGAACAGGGCGATGCAGTGACCGTCCCGGGCAACAAGCTGCATGAATTGCTGGACTATTCGGAGGACCTTGAACTGCTCGAACTGACCAGCCCGGCGGTCTACCAGACGGTACGCAAGGATGGATCCGCAATGCCGACGCCCGGGCAGAAAGTGCGCATCGAGGAACGTACGGCGCGCGAGAAGTGAACGCAGCAACTCGAGGATAACCGGACGCAGCAGCGCCGCGGTGAAGCGGGCGGCCGCTAGTCGAAGAACACCAGCGTACGGGTCTCGATGCTCTCGCGTGGCTGTGCATCCGCAGGCGCGGCGGGGTTGGCGAATGCCGTGTGAATTGATCTCCGTGCCCGCCCGCTTTGATCGGAATCGAACGTCTTGAGGAGTATCGCTTCGCTGTTCGTCAGCCCGGAAAACCAGTACCAGCGCTGGCCGGGGTTGTAGGTCACCAGTTGTAGTTCGCCGACCCGGTCCTTTGCGCGGCGTTCCGTGGCAATGAGGTCGGATTCAACTGCGCTCGCCGCGTCACACAGCGCAAGCGGCGTCGTCAGCACGGGCCCGGCGATAGAGCGCCAGACATTGACGATGGCGAAACGGTGCTGCAAGCGCTCGTCTGTCTCGTCACCCAGTATGTCGCGAAGGCGTTTTCTGGCGGATGCGTCGGTGTAGTCGTTGTGAACGACTGCAGAGGGTTCGCGCGAATTTCGCGAGCCGCGTACGTCCGTTGCGTCGGAGCGGCGGGTATTGTCGAACACGACGACACGCGAAGCGCCGGTGGCTCGCTGCACCAGCGCCGCGATCTCCGGTTCGTAGATGTCACGGATCTGGCCATCGTCATAGAAGTCAGTCACGGATGACACATGCGCGACCAGTGCGAAACCCTGCTTGTCGAGTGTGGGGGGCGGAGTCATCTCGCGGGCATCGGAAATACTGACCGTCCGCGACGCAATCTTTGCCGCAATATTCAGTTCGGCCTCCGCGCCGCCTTGCGATGCGAAATAGACGGGTTTCTCCCTGGAGGGAACCAGGAAGCCCAGGTCGGCCTGAATGGTGTCTGACATGTTTTTCCGTCTCGTTCGGTGCAGGGACCCAGTGTAGACCAGCGTCGCAGTATTTGTCATACGGGTGGCCGCAGTTGCACGGCCGGTTTCCCGCGCGGGTGGCATTGCGAAGGTGCATCCGGACAGGAATGGCGCGGGCGTTTGCGTTGCATCTGCGAGTTCCGTACAGACACGCATTTTCGCGGATATCGATTGCGTTTCATCGCCCGGCCATGACTTTCGCCCGCAAAACATGCGATGCTTCAGGATTAATGGGGGGCAACCGGAGAAAGCAATGGACGACAAACTGGACGCAACGCTGAATGAGCAACTCGAGACCCTGGACAAGATTCAGGACGTCGCTATCGAGTCTGCGGTCACCTACGGCCCGAAGGTACTCGTGGCGATCGTCATTCTGGCCTGCGGCGTACTGGCGGGACGGTGGGCGGGCAGAGCGGTCGCGGGAGTGTTGCAGAAGCTCGAGTTGGAGCCGCCGGTGCAGCAACTGCTCTGCCGTCTTGTCCAGGGGTTGGTGGTCGGTCTGTTCGCGATTATGGCGTTGCAGAACCTGGGCGTTGAACTCCTCCCGTTGATTGCCGGTATTGGCGTTGTCGGAGCCGGTGTCGCGTTGGCGATGCAAGGGGTGCTGGGCAACCTCCTGGCGGGCCTGACGATTATCCTGACGCGGCCGTTTCGCGTCGGCGAGTACATCTCGATACTCGAAGAGGAGGGCGAGGTCGCGTCGATTTCATTGTTCAACACGGTACTCAGCCATCCGGATCTGTCGCGCGTGGTGATTCCCAACCGCATGATCGTCGGCGAGATACTCCACAACTACGGCCGGATCAGGCAGCTCAACGTCATCGTCGGCGTTGCCTACGATACCGATTTGAGCGCGGCGCTTGCCGTCGTCGACGAAGTGTTGAAGGCGAACCCGAGGGTATTGCAGGAACCGGTGCCGCTGATCCAGGTCAGTACGCTGGCGGATTCGTCGATCAATATCGCGGTGAAACCCTGGGTGGACGTGGAAAACTTCCCGCTGATCCCAAGTGAGCTCAACAAGGCGATCGTCGAAGCGTTTCGCAGCAAGGCCATCAGCATTCCGTTCCCGCAGCGCGAAGTGCGTATGCTGGGCAGGGTTGCCTGACATGCGGTCAGCGGCGTGAGCGCATTCGCGGGTTCGCGCCCGGCACGTTTGCCGTTGGCCCGCGAGACCAGAAGAATTCAGTCATACGGAAGGAGGGCGTCATGAAGAAAACAGTCCGGATTACGCTCTGGCTGTTGCTCGGGAGTTTTGTTCTTGCCGGGTGCAGCGATGTAGATGTCGAAGCAGAAGGTGAGAACCGGTTTGCGATCGTGTCCAACGCAGGGATGTCCCAGCCGATATTGCTGAACCAGGAAAGCGGGGAAACCTGGCGCCTGACCGATGAAGGCTGGCAGCCCATTCAGGCGCTCGACAGAAAAGGCAGGGCAGTCGACTGGAAGGATCTGGACGACTAGTCCGGCAGGCAGGACAGGCCGTCTCGCGAACCGGGCCCGCCCGCCTCGCGCGAGGCGGATTTCACGGTAAATGATCTTGCGCCGCCTGCCCGTTATGCCCGTGTGTGCTATCCGGGGCAGCGCAATCGGATGGCACCGTCAGTCTCTTCCCTGATTCAGGGGTTCGACTTCAGGTAGAGAATGATCTTGCGGCGGATTTCGGGATCTGCCTGCTTGTAGTACATATACACGCCCGGCACCCACGCCTGGGGATTGGTGATCCAGACGTTGAGGGCAGCCTCGGTCCATTCCAT
>LJTS01000119.1 GCA_001304425.1 Betaproteobacteria bacterium SG8_40 | reverse complement strand
CATTGGCGCACTGGCGGTCGTACATGGCCTCGGCGTTCTGGGCGCCCCTTTTGCAGCGATGATTCACTTCGGCCAGGCGGACGCCAGCGCCCACCAGAATTTCCATGTCATCTGGGAAGCATTCAAGTATTTTGCAGCCTCGGCGGTTTGCGTCACCATCGCACTCGGGCCATTACGGCGTGGCGAGCGCTGGGCGTGGTGGACCATGCTGGTCGGCTGCCTCGCATTGTTTGATGGCGTGTTCGTGGCGCACGCCATGTCAGGAGGAGGACCTGCGATCGATCACTGGTCTTACGGTTCCTTTCTTGTCATTTCGATGGTCGCTCTTGCGATTCTTGCAAGGGTTCCCGCAAGGCGACCACCGGTGACCTGAGCCAACAAGTCAATCGGGGATTCCTTCCCGGTAACGCAACTGCAAAGAGGTAATCAACATGACCAACGTCTCCCTATCCGACACCGCGCGCGATCTTTATTCGCGCGCCACAACAGCGAGTCTGACGGCGCAACTGGTGAAGCGCGGATTGCGCACGCGCGCGATATCCAATATCGGTCCGATCAACCCGGACACGCCGCGGGTCTTCGGGCCCGCCTACACGCTGCGCTACATCCCGATGAGGGAGGATCTCGCCACCGGCGCGGCAATGGCAGACCCGGAGAATCCCCAGCGCAAGGCCATTGAAATCATGCCGGCGGGACATGTACTGGTTGCAGATACGCATGGTCTGGACGTCAGCGGGACGCTGGGTGACATCCTCGTCGCGCGCCTGAAAGTGCGCGGCGTCGCGGGCGTCGTGTCCGACGGACCCATGCGCGACATCAAGGAACTGGAGAACATCGACCTGCCGGTGTTCTGCCGCGGCAACGCGGCGCCACCAAGTTACGCCAGCATGCTGGCAGCAGATGCACAGGTGCCGATCGGCTGCGGCGGCGTCGCGGTATTTCCGGGCGACATCGTCATTGGGGATGAGGATGGCGTGGTGTTCTTACCCGCGGACATTGCCGAGGAAGTCGCTCGCGACGCTGTCGAACAAGATCGTCTGGAAGCCTACGTGCGCCAGCGCATCGAAGCCGGAGACAGCATTGTCGGTGTCTATCCCCCCAACGAGGAAACACAGGCTGCGTATAAAGCCTGGCTCGCCAAACGCTGAAGCGTAACGTAGCCGGTCATGCCCGCGCGGCGTCCTCGGGGCGGCCCGCTTTTTTCAGGGGCGCCTCGGGCCACAGCGGCGCTCTGATCATTCACGAGGATTGACACATGGGCACAGCGAGTCTCGGAGCGGTTCGAACGGCAGGATTTTGGTCCTCTGCGCTCTGCATCTTTTTCAGCCTCGTGTACATCGTCGCGCAGCTTGGTGAATGGGCAGGGCTGCTCGGGTCCGCTGGCGGACCTCACAGCAAGAGCACGCCTGTTGGCCTTGCCGTGCTGCTCACCCCCTCGCTGCTTCTCGGAATTTCGTTCGTAACAATGATGGTGAGCATTCATTACACCACCAGGATATCCGGGCGAATCTGGAGCCATCTGGCGGTTGTTTTCGCCTCGATGTACGCAACGCTCATCAGCATTGTCTACTACGTACAACTCGCCTTCGTTCTCCCGAAAGTTGCGCGCGGTGAGACCCGGGAAATACAACTGCTGATCTTCGAGCCGTTTGATTCTTTCCTGTATGCCATCGACGTTTATGGCTACAGTCTGATGAGCCTGTCGATGTTGTTTGCCGCGATCACGTTCGGCAAGCAAGGCCTCGAACGATGGATTCGCTTGAGTCTGATCGCCAACGGCTGTCTGATTCCTTTTCTTGTACTGCAGATGTACTGGCCGCCTTTGATCTGGGGCGGCAGCCTGTGGGGCGTCGCGTTTCCGCTTGCGACATCGCTACTATTCATTTACTTCAAGCGACTCGATCCGGATCAGGACCAGTCCGCGCATGGTCGATCCAATGGCTGACCGTAGCGGCAGGTAACCGTCTCGCGATCACAGGCGGATAAAACACTCGCTCCTTCGACAAGCGCTGATCGCCACGAACGTGATGGCGGACCAGGCTAGCTCAACCCGACCGCTGCGTCTGAAGCAGATAATCTGTAGGAAGGAATTGCTGCACCTTCTTCATGATTTCGCCGGCCTTCGGATTCTCTACTCGTGAAATCTGCGACGTCATACGGCGACAACAATTTCTTTCGTTGTCTCCCGAAAACGACGGTGCCGTGAAACCAATGTTTTTTCGAACTTAAATATTTTCGTTGCGGCGAAATTTTCCTGTTTCCCGTCGATATACTTTTTCGCGGGATTTGCGGGTTTCATCTTCCAGAAGTTCGTTCAAATACTTCTTTCAACAACGGGCAGTCGGGTAACAGCGCTTTGCAAAAGCTGTATTCCCGGCAGCAGCGGCCACCCGGTCCTGGTGAAAGCAAGGAGAGATCCGATGCACACAATTTGCAGCCCTCACGAGGAGCATTCGTCCGGGCGCAATTCTTACGACAAACATCCCCTCGCGGATCGTCACACGATCCGTTCCTTGCTGCTTGCAGGCATTGCAGCAGTGCTGCTGGCCGCGTGTGGTGGCGAGACTTCGCAAGAGAACACGGAAGAGGATACCGGTCCGTTCGTGGCGCTGACAACCGAAGCCGAGGCTTCGCGTTTCCTCGCACAGGCGGGAATGGGCGCCAGCGACGAGGGGATCAGGCAAGTGCAACGAGCGAATTACACCGGCTGGCTCGATCAGCAATTTGCGATAACCCCGCGCTATTCGCACCGGACGTACATCGATGCGTTGATTGCATCGGGACAGAATCCGAATCAGTCGCATGTGATGCACACCTTCTGGAAGCAGGTTGCAGTCGCACCGGACCAGTTGCGCCAGAAAGTCGCGTTCGCACTTTCCCAGATCTTTGTCATTTCGCAACTCGACAGCGCAGTGGGTGGATACGAGCGTGGCGTCGCTTCCTATCTCGACATGCTTGGCCGCGAAGCCTTCGGCAACTACCGCAGCCTGCTGGAAGCGGTGAGCCGGCACCCGATGATGGGACTATATCTATCCCATCTGCGTAACCAGAAGGCGTCTGGAAACCGCGTACCCGATCAGAATTTTGCGCGCGAAGTAATGCAACTGATGTCCATCGGGTTATACGAATTGAACCCCGACGGCACGTTGGTAATGGCCGGTAAGGCTCCTGTCGAAACGTATAGCAATGAGGACATTGTCGGGTTGTCCCATGTATTCACCGGCTTCAGTTGGGCAGGCCCGGATCGACAGAACGGGCGCTTTTATGGATCTTCGTCCAATCCCCCGCCCGACCCGAATCGCGAAGTGCTGCCCATGCAGGGCTATCCGCAGTTTCATTCGACCGAAGAAAAGCGGTTTCTCGGCACCGTCATCCCGGCACAAGGCACACCGGATCCGGACGGCAGTTTGCGTATCGCGCTCGACACCATTTTCAATCACCCCAATGTGGGCCCGTTCATTGGCCGGCAACTGATACAGCGCATGGTGACGAGTAACCCGAGCCCCGGTTACGTAGGGCGGGTAACACAGGCGTTCAACTCGGGCAGTTACTCGCACGGCAACTGGCGAACCGGCAACGGGCAGCGTGGCGACATGCGCGCCGTCATTGCCGCCGTTCTGCTGGATTCCGAGGCGCGCGATATCGCCATGGCATCCGCGCCCGGATTTGGAAAAGTGCGTGAACCGGTATTGCGACTTGCGGCATGGATGCGCGCCTTCGACGCGACTTCGAAGTCGACAAACTATTTGCTCGGCAACACCGACAGCCCTTCGAACGCCCTGGGTCAGTCGCCGATGCGCTCACCGTCGGTATTCAATTTTTACCGGCCGGGCTACGTTCCGCCGAACACCGGAATCGCTGCTGCCAATCTGGTAGCGCCGGAATTCCAGATCATTCATGAAACATCGGTTGTCGGTTACTCCAATTTCATGCGCGATGCGGTGCGTTACGGCGTCGGCAGCAATTCGCCGCGCGACATACAAGCTGATTACTCGAAGGAACTGGCCCTCGCCGACGAGCCGGACGCGCTCATCGACCGCATCGACCTGCTGCTGACCTATGGAACGATGAGCACCGCGACGAGGGACCTGATTCGCGACGCTGTGGAGAGTATTTCCATCAACCCGCTGAATCCGTCTGCCGGGCGGCAGAATCGCGTATACGTTGCAACTTTTTTCACGGTCTCTTCACCCGATTTCATCGTTCAGAAGTGAACGCCATACCCATCCGCTCACAAGTAACAGGTCCGGAATCTGGAGGAGCAAACATGGTTTCCAAAGCATCACGTCGCGAATTTCTCAAGCGCGCTTCGGCGTTGTCATTCGCCGCTGCCGGCGCACCGTTCGCATTGAACCTTGCGACGATCGGCGCTGCTTCGGCCCAGGTCGTGAGCGGCTACCGTGCCGTGGTCTGCGTGTTTCTGTATGGGGGCAACGATCACACCAACACGATTATTCCGTACGATTCCACGGACTATGCGGAATACCTGAATGCTCGTCCGGAAATTGCGATACCGCGAAATGATCTGACAGCCACATCCATCGGACCGGTGGCATCGCAGGGAGGTCGTTCATTCGCTTTTCATCCGACGCTCAGTGCGTTCAAGGCGCTCTATGACGCGGGTAACCTCGCCGTTGTCCCGAACGTAGGGCCGTTGGTCGTACCTACGACGAAAAGCCAATACGAAAACCGGTCCGTGCCGTTGCCGCCCAAACTGTTCTCGCACAACGACCAGCAATCGGTGTGGCAGGCCAATACCCCCATTGGCGAAGGCGCGCGGCTCGGCTGGGGAGGCCGCATGGGTGATTTGCTGGCTTCGCAGAACGGCCTGCCGATCTTCACCGCTGTATCCGCCGCCGGCAACGCGGTGTTCCTGTCGGGGCAACAGGTCTTGCAGTACCAGATGAGTACCAGCGGAGCGCTGTCGATTGCCGGTATCTCCGGTAATCTTTACGGATCGTCAAGCGCAAGCAGCCTTTATCGTCAGCTGATTACCGGCAACAGCACGCATCTGTTTGAAGACGAGCTTGGCCAGGTTACGTCGCGATCGATCGCTGCCAATTCGCTGCTGGCGTCATCGTTACCACCGGCGTCGCAGTTCGTGGTGCCGGTACCCTCGGGCAACGGACTCGCATCGCAACTGAATATCGTTGCACGGATGATTTTCGCGCGCAGTTCGCTTTCTACCAACAGGCAGGTCTTCTTCGTCAGCCTCGGGGGTTTCGACAACCACGATTTCCTGCTCGACCGGCACGGTGCCCAATTGCAGCAACTGAACGATGCGGTCAATGCATTCTACGGCTGGCTGGGTGAAATGCAGTTGCAGAACAACGTCACGCTGTTCACCGCGTCCGATTTCGGGCGCACCCTCACCAGTAACGGCGACGGATCTGATCACGGCTGGGGCTCGCATCATTTCGTCATCGGTGGCGCGGTACAAGGTGGCGAGATGTACGGCACCTTTCCGCAAGTGGCATTTGGGACGAATGAAGATATCCGGCAAGGCAACCTCTTGCCGACAACTTCCGTCGACCAGTACGCGGCAACTTTTGCTCGCTGGCTTGGCGTGCCCGACTCCAGCGTTCCGGACATACTGCCCAATATCGTGAACTTCGATGCCTGGCCCTCGCGCTACCTGGATTTCCTGGTTTGAGGGGTGATCCGGAAAGTGCGGATTGGTTTTTGCGGCCGCCTTGGTCGCTGGTTTGACGCGACATCATTTCTTGGTCTTGTTTCCACTGCCAGATTTTTGCACGGGGTTTAATCATGTATGCATCGAATGCTCGAAGATCCAACCATGAGCGCACACGGGCCACGCGCGCGGCATTGATCGGCGCCGGCCGTCTTCTGTTTGTCGAGAAAGGGTTCGCAAATACCAGCACGCCGGAAATCGTAGCTGCCGCAAACGTGACGCGTGGTGCGCTCTATCATCATTTTACGGACAAGGCCGATCTGTTCCTGGCAGTTACTCGGCAGGCGGCACAAGAAATCGCCAGCGCGATTGCCGAGCAATCCGATGACAGTTCGTCGTCAATGGAGACGCTCATCGCCAGCGCGGAGGCCTTCGTCAAGGCGATGGCGGAAAATGGGCGCGCCCGCCTACTGCTGCTCGACGCCCCGTCAGTTCTGACGCCAGCCCAGGTCGCGGAACTGACCGATCTGGCCGGTGCCAGCGAGTTACAGGACCGCATCGCAGCACTTTTGCAAGCGAAAACCACCAGAATGATCCCGGTCAATGAGCTCACTGCCCTGTTGTCCGCGTCATTCGACCGGGCCGCGCTGGCGATTGCCGGCGGCGCCCGGGAAACGCCTTACCAGTCTGCTATTGGTTTGCTGTTGAAGGGGCTCGCTGCCGCTACCGGCCAACCGGATCGATTTGCCCAGTCGTCGGCGGGCATGTCCAACAGAGCGCATTTACCGTGAGCTGTCCGCCACGGTTGAGCGACATCCGTTAGACCGCTACAGAACGCAAGGGGCCGGCGCCAGCGCAATCGCGCATCGTGTGTCAGTTTCAACCGGCTGCGCGTTGCTTGTCCGTCTCCGTGTCAGTTCGCTTGGGTAATTTCCATTCAGGGCGAACCCAGTGGCAAGTGTAGCCTTGCGGATAACGCTGCAGGTAATCCTGATGCTCCGGCTCCGCTTCCCAGAACGGGCCCGCGGCTTCCACTTCGGTGACTACTTTTCCCGGCCACAGGCCACACGCATCGACATCGGCAATGGTATCGAGTGCTACGCGCTTCTGTTCCTCGCTGGTGTAGAAAATAGCCGAACGGTAGGACAGCCCGACATCGTTGCCCTGCCGGTTGAGCGTACTCGGATCGTGCGCCTGGAAGAAAAACTCCAGCAATTCGCGAAAGCTGAGCTTTTCCGGCCTGAAAATGATTTCCACGGCTTCGGCGTGCGTGCCGTGATTGCGATAGGTAGCATTCGGCACATCACCGCCGCTGTATCCGACGCGGGTACTGACGACACCCGGCAGTTTGCGGATGAGGTCCTGCATACCCCAGAAACAGCCGCCGGCAAGGATTGCGGTTTCGGTGCGATTCATGTTCGTCCTCCATCTGTCAGTCGCAAAGGATAGCAGCAACGCATCACGCCAGGAACGGTGCACGCCATGAACGTCACATGGTGCCAGTCAGGGGAAATGCAACCGCGCTCGGCCGCAAAAACCATTACGGCGTCAGCTCCCGTCGCTGACGGTTTAGTCTATCTCGCCGGTATGCCGGCGCCCTGCGGGTAGGTTTCAACGCCTTCCGGAATTACGACCCACGGAAGCTTCGATTGGGTCCAGATGTGCCGGTCGATCCTGAGCCAGGTCGGGTCATCAAGGGTACCAGCCGCGACAGCCCGCATACCCGGGCGCCACTCTGCAGTATGTGACAGCGTGGTTCCGCATTCCGGGCAAAACTGCATTTTCAGCCAGCGGCCGCTGACGTCCGAACGATGTTCGACTTCCTTCACTTCGCCCTGGGTCTCGACGTCCTCGATCTTGTACGACGCAAGCACCGCGAACGCGCTCGCCAGACGTTTCTGGCAGAACTTGCAATGACAAACGGTGCCGACGACCGGGTTCCCCCGAACCCGGTACCGGACCGCACCGCAAACGCAACCACCATGATGAATGTCGCTCATTGATACTCCATTGTCGGGCGAAGATTGGCGAACGGACGCAGATTCAAACGTGACCGTGAAGTGTTACCCTGACTAGTATCTTACCTGCCCGGCGGGTACGTGGGTTCCGACAGTAAAGAAGTGATCATGGCGCTCTTTGCAAGACAGCGACCGCCGCCGCGGCCTTGCCGTTTACGCCAAGACAGATCAAGAGTTCGAGTGATATGAAAAGTTACAGGGAGCACCGATGAAAGCAGTTGCCATTGCACAGTACTTGCCGATTGAAAATCCCGATTCCTTCATCGATACGGACCTGCCCAAGCCCGAACCGGCCGGTCATGACTTGCTCGTTGCGGTACAAGCCGTCGCCATTAATCCGGTTG
>LJTS01000118.1 GCA_001304425.1 Betaproteobacteria bacterium SG8_40 | reverse complement strand
GCTGCATCCGGCCCCGGTGTTTTCGGCGTCTTGGGGCGTTCCGTGCCTTGCGCAGTGGAATCGCGCTTGAGACGTGACCAGCGCGACAGCAATCCTTCCTTTTCCGATCGAGCCATTCTGTGTCGTTACCGGCGCGAGCGCGGGGGCTGCTCTTTGGACTGGAACGAACGCGGGCGAATGCGCTTCTTCGGTTGCGGGCGATAGTGCTCCCGGGCGAAAGCGCTGACGTGATTGTAGAGTTCCGGCGGCATCGCAACGGAGTCGACCTGCTCGCCCGCGTCCATCCATGTGCACGCATCGTTGTAACTGGCGCTGACCTGATGCGGCACGGCGCAATCTCTGTCCATCTGCCACATTACGAATACCCTTGGCTTCTGCGTGGATATGTTCAGGTAGTAACCTTCCGCTTCTTCGCGGCGCAATTGCAGCCGCAATCCGCGAAACAGCCAGCGCTCGAATCCGTTGTCCGTGGCCATTCTCCCCGCCTCGACCTCGCAGCGAACGTCGTCCAGAACCGCCACCGGTTCCCAGACTTCCGATTGCCACCGGTTGTCGATGGTGCGCTTCTGCATGACCACAGCCAGTTCAAACACGGGTTGTTGCATCACCTTTCCTGACATCCTCCTGTGTGCACTATAACCCAGAGAAACCGTGCGAGCCCGGCAGCACGACCCGCCCGCACGCAGGTTCACGGCAGTTTGAACCGCGCCGGGCGTGCGCAACCAGCCGGGAAACGCAGGCACATTGCCGGTCCCGGGAACCAACACCGTTGTGTTCAATCCGATATAATGCCCGCAACGCAGGGGGCCACTGTTCCCCGATTGCTTTTCTTCCATTCGCTCTGCCAGCAAGAGCACTTTGCACCCGGCGAAACGACATGCGTAACAATGATTCAAGCGCTCCGGCCATGCAGTCCGAAACTGCGGATACGCGCGGGCGCCATCTGCGCGACCTGCGCATATCGGTAACGGATCGCTGCAACTTCCGTTGCACTTACTGCATGCCGAAAGAGGTCTACGGCCGCGACTTCCAGTTTCTCGAACGCAGCCAGCTGCTGTCATTTGACGAGATCAATCGCCTCGTCAATATCTTCAAGGATCATGGCGTCGAGAAAATCCGGATCACCGGCGGAGAACCGTTGGTCCGCCGGCAACTCGAGCGGCTGATAGAGATGCTCGCGCAGGACCCGTCGCTCGATCTGACCCTGACAACCAACGCGTCGCTGCTCAAACAGAAGGCGCAGTTGTTGAAGGATGCCGGTCTCAAACGTGTCACGGTCAGTCTGGACTCTCTTGATGACACCGTTTTCCGCGCCATGAACGACGTCGACTTTCCCGTTGCCAAGGTGCTCGCCGGCATCGAAGAGGCTGACAGAGTCGGACTCAACCCGGTCAAGGTCAACATGGTCGTCAAGCGCGGCGTCAATGACAGCGCCGCGGTCGAAATGGCACGCTACTTCAAGGGCACGGGCCACATCGTCAGATTTATCGAATTCATGGATGTCGGCCACACCAATGGCTGGCAAATGGAGCACGTTGTCCCGTCCAGGGAACTGGTGGAGCAAATCAACCAGTCCTTCCCGATCGAACCGGTCGAACCGAACTACACCGGAGAGGTCGCCGAGCGCTGGCGCTACGTAGATGGGTCGGGCGAAATCGGCTTCATCTCCTCGGTTACCCAGGCCTTCTGCCGCGACTGCACGCGCGCGCGACTGTCGGCGGAAGGCTCCGTGTACACCTGCCTGTTCGCCACACGCGGAACCGATCTGCGCATGCTGTTGCGCACCGGCGGCACGGACGAGCAGATCTCGGACGTGATCGGAAACCTGTGGCGCGCGCGAACCGACAACTACTCGGAAGTGCGCACCGCCGAAACGGCGAAGCAACGCAAGGTGGAGATGTCCTACATCGGCGGCTGAACCGTAACGAACGCGGCGCGCCTCCTGCCTTTCCCCAATCAAACCCGCAGCAAAAGAACAACCATGTCATCGGCCAAAACATTGCAACAACTGTCCTGCGCGGACGACTATGACCCAAATTCGATGCCGGTTCCCAAGGCGCGCGAATACATTCGCGCTGTTCTGGAACCGGTCGCCACGGTCGAGCGGCTGCACATTCGGGACGCACTCGGGCGCGTGCTCGCCGAAAATGTGATCTCACCGGTCAACGTTCCGCAGCATGACAACTCGGCCATGGACGGCTATGCGGTGCGATTTGCGGACCTCAAGCCCGATTCCGAAGCGACACTGAAGATTATTGGCACCGCCTTCGCCGGCAAGCCATTCGAAGGCAAGGCTGCGCCCGGCCAGTCTGTTCGCATCATGACCGGAGCCGTCGTTCCGGAAGGCTGCGACACCGTCGTCATGCAGGAACGCGCAACCGTCGACGGCGACAAGGTATCCGTGGCTGCGGTGCCCGCCGCAGGCACCAATACCCGGAAAGCGGGGGAAGACCTGCGCAAGGGCGAGGCTGCCCTGAACAAAGGCCATCTCGTCCGGCCGGCGGATCTGGGATTGCTGGCTTCCCTCGGCATTGGTGAAGTCTCCGTGTACCGCAAGTTGCGCGTCGCATTCTTTTCCACTGGCGATGAACTCGTCGGTGTCGGTCAGCCGCTTGGTCCCGGCCAGATCTACGATAGCAACCGTTATACGATCTACGGCATGCTGACGCGCATGGGCTGTGAAGTACTCGATATGGGCGTGATCCGCGATACGCCGGAAGCGATCGAGCAAGCCTTCGCGCAGGCTTCCGCTGCCGCCGACGTGGTTATCACCAGCGGCGGCGTTTCCGTGGGCGAAGCGGATTTCGTCAAGCAGATTCTCGAACGCCTGGGTGAAGTATTGTTCTGGAAGATCGCCATGAAGCCGGGACGGCCCATGGCTTACGGGAAGATCGGCCAGGCGCACTTCTTCGGCCTGCCCGGCAATCCGGTTGCCGTGATGGTCACGTTCTACCAGTTCGTGCGCGAGGCTTTGGCAACCTTGCAGGGTCAGACCGAACTCAAACCGCAGCCGACCATGAAGGTCGTGTGTACCGAACCGGTCAAGAAGGCCCCGGGGCGTACGGAATTCCAGCGCGGCATTCTGTCACGCGGCGAAAATGGCGAATGGACCGTCAGGCCGACCGGCGACCAGGGTTCCGGGATCCTGTCATCGATGAGTCAGGCACACTGCTTCATCGTATTGCCGACGGAAACCGGCCGGCTCGAAGCAGGTACCATCGTCGACGTGCAACTGCTCGAGGGCCTGGTCTAGACTTTTTCGGGCATCCCTTCGCGACGGCGCCTTGAACACCACATCGAAGTGTCCTGACCGCAAGTTTCCGAATCCTTAAGGCATGACTGCTGTGGCACGCGCTTGTGGCAAGTCGGGAACATTGGGCCGGGTCTGGCATCGAACGTAAACTGCAAACTGACCGGATTTCCGTTTATGACCGACAGGATCGAAAAAACCGACGACGAGTGGCGCGAAGGCCTGACCAGAGAGCAGTACCATGTACTGCGTAAGGAAGGCACGGAACGCAGCTTCACCAGCCCGTTGAATGACGAACACCGCAAAGGAAAGTTTGTGTGCGCCGGCTGTGGCCAGCCGCTGTTTACCTCCGACATGAAATTCGACAGCGGAACGGGCTGGCCAAGCTTCTATACTTGTATCGACGACGCTTTCGAGACCAAGAGCGACCGCAAGCTGTTCATGGAACGCACCGAATACCATTGCGCCAGATGCGGCGGACACCACGGCCACGTTTTCGAGGACGGCCCGCAGCCGACCGGCCTGCGCTATTGCAATAACGGCGTTGCGCTGCGCTTCATACCCGACTGAGCAGCCTGTCGCCGGCACGGGCTTCACTACCCGTCATGGCGCAACGAGCATGTCGCCAGCGGTCTTGCCGCCGCCAAAGCTGCTCTGCCGGGGTGGCTTGCCGCCTTTGCTGATTTTTACCGCGCAGTATTTGAACTCCGGTATCTTGCCATCCGGGTCGAGCACCGGGTTCGTCAGCCGGTTGGCTGCTGCCTCATAGTAGGCAAACGGGATATACACGGTGCCTCGCGGCACGCCGTCGTCCGACCGTGCAAACAGCGAAATACTGCCGCGGCGCGACGCAACGGTAATCACTTCACCCGGCCTCGTGTTGAGGGCGTCGAGATCCAGTGGGTGCATCGACGCAGTTGGATCGGGCTCGATCGCATCGAGCACGCCGGAGCGCCGGGTAATTGCTCCGGTGTGCCAGTGCTCGAGCTGGCGGCCGGTGATCAGCACCATCGGATAATGTTTGTCAGGTCGCTCGGCCGCCCGGATGATATCGGCAGGAACGAACCTCGCACGCCCGTCGCTGGTTGGAAAGCGATCGTGGAATACGACCCGCTCTCCCGGGTCTCCCTCTTTCTCACACGGATAGGTCACCGCCTTGTCCGCTTCCAGGCGCTCCCAGGTAATACCGGCGATGGACGGCATCGCTGCACGCATCTCCGCGAACACGTCCTGCGGACCAGCATAATTCCAGTTCAGCCCGAGCCGCCGTGCCAGCTCCTGAATCAGTTCAAGGTCCGCCTTCGCCTTGCCCGGCGGCTGCAGCGCCTGATGTCCGATCTGCACCATCCGGTCGGTGTTGGTTACCGTGCCGCTTTTCTCCGGCCAGGCGGCCGCCGGCAATACGACGTCGGCGAGATAGGCTGTCTCGGTCAGGAAAATATCCTGCACGACCAACCAGTCGAGATTGGCGAGTGCCGCACGAGCATGGTTCAGATCCGGGTCCGACATGGCAGGGTTCTCACCCATGATGTACATCCCCTTGATCTCGCCTTCGCTCGCCGCGTTGATGATCTCCACGACAGTCAGGCCGGGCTCGCCGTCGAGTTCACGGTCCCACAGCTTCTCGAACTTCGAACGCGCTTGTGGATCGTCAACGCGCTGGTAGTCCGGAAACACCATCGGAATCAGGCCGGCATCCGAAGCACCCTGCACGTTGTTCTGTCCCCGCAACGGATGCAAGCCGGTACCGGGCCGGCCGATCTGACCGGTAGCAAGCGCCAGGGCAATCAGGCAACGCGTGTTGTCGGTGCCATGTATGTGCTGCGAAACGCCCATGCCCCAGAAAATGATCGACGCCTTCGACGTCGCGTACATTCTGGCAACCTCGCGGATCGTCGCTGCCGGGACGCCACACACCGCTTCCATATCCTCGGGGCTGTAGCCCTTTACGTTCTGCGCCAACGCCTCGAAGTTGGAGGTGCGCTCGCGAATGAACCCGGCGTCGACCAGATCCTCTTCGACGATAACGTGCAACATGGCATTGAGCAAGGCAACGTCGGTGTCCGGTTTGAATTGCAGGTGGCGAGTCGCGTGCCGCGCCATTTCCGAGCGGTGCGGATCACATACGATCAGCTTCGCACCGGCCGCGACCGCGTTTTTCATCCACGTCGCCGCCACCGGATGGTTATTGGTCGTATTCGACCCGATGACGACAATGACTTCCGCCAATAGCGCATCGCCGACCGGGTTGGAAACAGCGCCCGAACCAATGCCTTCGAGCAGCGCCGCAACCGATGAAGCGTGACACAGCCGCGTGCAGTGATCGACGTTGTTGCTGCCAAAACCGGTGCGCACCAGCTTCTGGAACAGATAGGCTTCTTCGTTGCTGCACTTGGCCGAGCCGAATCCCGCCAATGCCTTGCTGCCGCTCTTGTCCCGAATCTCGCGCAGTTTCCCGGCGGCCGCATCGAGCGCCTCCTCCCAGGTCGCCTTGCGGAATACCTGGTGTAGCTTGTCCGGGTCCATGGTGAAGTCACCACTCTTGGGCACGCCGGGCTTTCGAATCAGTGGCGTGGTCAACCGGTGCTTGTGATGTACATAGTCAAAACCGTAACGCCCTTTCACGCATAGCCGGCCATGGTTGGCCGGGCCGTCGCGCCCTTCCACCCATTGAATCCGGTTGTCTTTCACGTGGTACGTGATCTGGCAGCCAACCCCGCAATACGGGCAGACCGAATCGACCTTGCGGTCTTCGCTTTGCAGCGCCGCCTCGCGCGCCGGCGCAAGCGCACCCGTCGGGCATGCTTGAACGCATTCCCCGCAGGCTACGCAGGTGGAATCCCCCATCGCGTCATCGAAATCGAAAACGATCTTCGATTGATCGCCCCTATAGGCATACCCGATCACGTCGTTCATCTGCTCTTCGCGGCAGGCACGCACACACCGTGTGCACTGTATACAGGCGTCAAGATTGACCGCCATCGCCGGGTGCGAAAGGTCCGGCTCCACCCGGCCACGCCGCTCGAATCTCGGGCGGCCGATCCCGAGCACAGCGGCCCACCGGTCGAGTTCCGAATCGTTCGTACATGGCTCATCCGGCATGTCCGCAAGCAACAGCTCGACGACGAGTTTTTGCGAATGCCTGGCACGCACGCTGTCACTCCTGACCTGCATGTCGCTTTCCGGATAACGGCAACAGGAGGCTGCAAGCGTGCGTTCGCCGTCGATCTCGACCACGCAGGCGCGGCAGTTGCCGTCGGCGCGATAACCTGGTTTGTAACAAAGACGGGGTATGTCGATGCCGTTGCGCAGCGCTGCCTGGAGGATCGTCTCGTCCGGTTCGGCACGAACCGGTACGCCGTCGAGTTGAAACTCGGTGACAGCCCGCGGCGCAGGCCCTGACTGCGGTGCTGACGAACTCATTGCCGATTCATCCCGATCAGTTTCAACGACCGCACCTGTTTCCGGTTGCGAGGATCATTTCAACTCGTTGCCAAAATACCTGAGAACACTGCGCACCGGGTTGGGGGCTGCCTGCCCTAACCCGCAAATCGACGCATCCGCCATCACTCCCGACAAGTCTTCCAGCAGTCGCCTGTTCCATTGATCGCCCTTCATCAGCATCAGCGCCTTGGCCGTGCCCGCGCGGCAAGGCGTGCATTGTCCGCAGGACTCATCCTGAAAAAAACGCATCACGTTGTACGCAGCAGTGTGCGCCTTGTCGTGCTCGGACAAGACGATCACCGCTGCCGAACCGATAAAGCAACCGTAAGGCGCCAGCGTGTCGAAGTCCAGCGCAACGTCACCCAGCGACGCTGGCAGAATGCCGCCCGAGGCGCCGCCCGGCAGATAGGCGTACAAGGTATGCCCGTCGAGCATCCCGCCGCAGTACTCGTCAATCAATTCGCGCACGCTGATACCGGCCGGGGCAATGTGCACGCCGGGTTTGTTCACTCGCCCGGATACGGAGAATGACCGCAAGCCTTTTCGCCCGCGCCTGCCGTAACCGGAAAACCAGCTGGCGCCCTTCTCGACGATATCGCGCACCCAGTAACAGGTCTCCATGTTGTGCTCGAGAGTGGGACGACCGAACAAGCCGGTTTGAGCGACGTACGGCGGGCGCAAGCGCGGCATCCCGCGTTTTCCCTCGATCGACTCGATCATCGCCGACTCCTCGCCGCAAATGTAGGCGCCAGCGCCACGGCGCAGGTGGATCGCCGGAATGGCGCAAGGCGGATTCTCTGCGAGCACCGCCAGCTCCGTTTCGAGGATGGACCGGCAACCGGCGTACTCATCACGCAGGTAGACGTAGATTTCCGAGCATCCGGCCGCCCATGCGGAAACCATCGCGCCCTCGATGAAGCGGTGCGGGTCGTGCTCGAGGAAATACCGGTCCTTGAACGTACCGGGTTCGCCTTCGTCGATGTTGACAGCCATGAGCCGCGGCGCCGGTTCGCCCCAGACGATGCGCCATTTCCGTCCCGCGGGAAAGCCGGCACCGCCAAGGCCGCGCAACCCGGCATCGTCCATGATCCTGAACAACTGCTCGCGATCGATACGTCCTGCGAGGCAGCGCGCCAGAAGACGATAGCCGCCCTTGCTGCGATATTCGCGATACGCGATGTAGGGCCGTACATTGCACGCCGTCTGGTCCGATTGCACGGCTGTCGTGACCGCATCGACCGTCGCCTGTTCAATCGGGTTCTGATGCACAACGGCCACCGGCGCCGCTGCGCATCGGCCAACGCAGGGCGCGGGAATGACGCGAACCTCC
>LJTS01000117.1 GCA_001304425.1 Betaproteobacteria bacterium SG8_40 | reverse complement strand
AGCCGGAACCAGAGCTGGAACCGGAACCGGAACTGCCGCCCTTGCCGTCGGTGTTCCAGGATGTGAAGCCGGTGCGCAAGGTCAAGCCCAAGTACCCGCGGGAAGCGGAAGACAAGAAGATCGAGGGCCGTGTGAAGGTACGCCTGAGCGTCGAACTCGATGGAAGTGTAAGCAACGTGGAGATTCTGTTGTCCGAGCCGCCGGGTGTGTTCGATGAAGAGGTGCTAAAAGCTGTGAAGCAGTATCAGTTCAAGCGCGACGGCACGACCTACGAAGCGGACCAACTGATTATCTTCAAGCTTGATCCCTGATTCGGATAGACGGACCAGGTAACAAAAAAAGCCCGCTCGACAGCGGGCTTTTTTCTTGTGCCAAGGCGCTGCTCGCGTTGACGCTGACCCAACGCCGGCGTCAACGCGTACGGTCAGCTGTAAGCCATGGTTGGCAGCCAGGTCACGATACCCGGCACGATGATGCACAGGAACAGGCCAATCACCTGTATCAGGAGAAAGACCAATGCCGATTTGAAGATCGTTGCCATGCTGATTTCCGGCGGGCAAACACCCCGCAGGTAGAACAGTGCGTAACCGAACGGCGGGCTGAGGAAGGACATCTGCATGTTCACCAGATACAGCACGCCAAACCAGAGCACTACCACGCTGCTGTCGACGCCCGGCAGGCCGAATAGGCCGTCGAAAGTGAGCGACTCGATAATTGGCACGAAGATGGGCACGGTGAGCAGCAGAATGCCGACCCAGTCGAGGAACATGCCGAGAAACACCAGCATCACCATCATCACGATCAATATGCCGTAAGGATTCAGCCCGGCATCGAGGATGCTGTCGGTAATAAAGGCCTGGCCGCCCTGTAGGATGAAGAAGCCGACGAATATCGATGCGCCGAAAATGATCCACAGAACCATCGCCGACGCGCGGGCCGTGGTAACGGATGCCTCGCGCAGCGATTGCAGCGAGAAACGCTTGTGGAGCACTGATACGATGATCGCGCCGAACGAGCCGATGCCCGCCGCTTCCACCGGCGTGGCGATGCCGCCGAACAACAGGCCCAGAACCAGGAATACCAGGATGACCGGTGCGATCAGTCGGCCCAGCAGTTTCAGTTTTCCGGGAAGGTCGACGCGCTCTTCCCTCGGCAGTGCAGGGCCGAGCGTCGGATTGAGCCAGCTACGCACCAGCACGTAGGCGACGTACATGCCGGAGAGCATCAGTCCGGGAAGTATCGAGCCAAGATAGAGCTGACCGACGGATTGCTGCGCGACCACCGCATATAGAATCGCCAGAATGGACGGCGGAATCAGGATGCCGAGCGTGCCGCCTGCCATGATCGATCCAAGCGCGATCTTGTGGTCGTATTTTCGCTTGAGCATGGCGGGCAGGGCGATGATGCCCATGGTGACGACTGCCGCGCCGATGACGCCCACCATTGCCGCGAGGATGGTCGAGGCGAGGATGGTTGCCGCGGCAAGGCCGCCATTCAGGCCGCCCATCCATTTGTAGACCACGTCGAACATTTCCTCGATCAGGCCGGCGCGTTCCAGCATCGACGCCATGAAGATGAACAACGGAATGGCTGCCAGGTCCGGATTGGCCATCAGCGGAAAAATCCGCGTCGGAATGATGTTCACCATGGTCTGGCCGCCGACCAGGTAGATGAACACGACACCCAGACCGCCAACCACGAAGGCCATCGGCAAGCCTGCCATCAACAGCAGCGCCAGCGATCCGAACATCAGGAACGTCAGCGTCTCGATATCGGTATCGATCAATGCTTCGCCGAAAGAGAACAGAAAGCGTTCATCTTCGTAAGGATCGAAGAAAAGGATGTTGACGCCCTCGACGAGGCAGATCAGCACCACGGCCGTGGTGGCCGCGACCATGATCCAGGTCCAGATGCTTCCGGTGTTGCCCGGTTTCATGCCGGGTGTGGTCGTCGTGGCATTCATGCGGGTTTACCTCCGGCAGTGCGGACGAACAGCAGAATGTCCTTGATCAGTTTCGAAAGTCCGGCGAGAGTGAGCAGGATGCCGCCCAGCACCATCATGCCCTTGACCGGATAGAACTGGACCTGCCAGGTTTCTTCGGTGACCTCGCCCATGTCCAGCGAATCGAAAAAGAATCGCCAGCAACTGCCGGCCAGAGCCACTGCAAAGATGAAAAAGAAGGTCGAGGTGAAAATGTCCATGCCGATCTGCGCACGCCGGGGCAGCTTGATGTAGACGACGTCAACGCGAACGTGATCGCCATGCAACAGTGCAAAGCCACCGGCCAGCAGATATTGCATGCCGAACATCAGGTACGAGGCCTGGTGCGCCCAGATCGTGGGAGCATCGAAAATGTAGCGCGAAACGACTTCGTAGAAATAGACGCACACGGCGTTGACCGTCCACAGCGATACGAACAATCCGGACTTGTCGGTAATCCAGTCCAGCGCCCGCGTAAAGGAATTGCCGGCGGCGTGCAGCGCGGGATCTTCCTCGGCGAGGACCTTCATTGCAGTCTCTTCGTCGGGGGTTCCGCTGGGTTTGGCGTCGCGCGTGAACCACATGAATATCAGCGGCATGACCGCCAGCCAGCCCCAGTAGATCCAGTGCGGCAATACGAAATTGGTTGTCTCAGACATGAGTCCTCCCGGTTGCCTGCATAACGTCAACGGCGGATGGCAAGGCCATCCGCCGTGTTTGCCGGCTTGTTTTTCGCGTCAGAGCTTGAGGCCCTTAACGTCGGCCTGGTCCAGATACCCCATATAGGGATTGAGCATGAAGTCTCTCTGCAGTTCGAACACGCGCGTAGCGTCCTTGTTCTTCCGCGCCCATTCGTACCAAACCGGAATTGCCGCTTTGCGGAAGCGGGTGACATCTTCGGCCGACAGACGTGACACCTTGGTGCCTTTCTTCAAGAAGGTTTCCATCGCCTGCACGTTGGCTTTCTGAATAGTGACGAAATGGTGCACCGAGTAGGTTTGAACCTGCTCCTCGACGAATACCTGCATCTTCTTCGACAAACGCTTCCAGGCCCGCATGTTGACAGTCAGATCCATCAGATCGACCGGTTGGTACAGGGAGGTCTGTCCCGGAGGCCCCATGCAGATGATGTACTTGGTCACCTCGGCAAACCCGAGGTCGAGGTTGATTGCAGGTCCGACATAGTCGGCGGCGTCGATCGTGCCCTTCTCCAGAGCCGGGTAGATGTCCGAGCCGGGCATGCTGGTCGTGCTCACACCGAATTGCTCGAATACCTGCGACACCATGCCCCCGGGAAGGCGGATCTTCATGCCCTTCAGCTGATCGAGGCTGGCGACCGGTTTCTTCGAGTGAATGATGTTCGCGTCATGCTGGATCGGTCCGACATAGAACAGGCCGAACTTGCCGAAGATCTCGCGCGTCATCTCCAGCATCCCGAGACCGTAAAACATGGTGTCCCAGTGGCTCGTCTGGTCCGGTCCCGCCGGATACGAGGACAGGAACACCGAGGCCGGAATCTTGCCCGACCAGTAAAGCGTGAACGGATTCATCGCCTGCAGTACGCCAGTGCGCACGGCATCGAACAAGGCGTTGTTGTCGGCGGCAACGGCCTTTGCCGGGAACGGCTTGACCGCCAGTTCCCCGCCGGATTTCTCCTCGAATGCGTTGGCCCATGCCTCGAACAGTTTGTATCCTGTGGTGCCGGCGTCCCAGCTCGACTGCACTTTCCAGGTCTGCGCCTTGGCGGCTTCGGCGTTGCGTATGTGGGGTGCCCCCAGCAACAAAGCCCCGCCGGCCAGCGTGCCGGCCTTGAGTATCTGGCGGCGGCTGCTGTCTGCCGGTGCCTCGCCTGGCACTTTATTTTTCTCGCTCGTTGATTTATCAGTCATTTTTCCTCCTTGGTGAATGGATATGGCGACGCAGGGCCGTTGGCAGTTTCGGGAGAGGGCGAAATGATGAGGGACGAAACGGATCAGATCAAGGCGGGATTGGTTCCAGGGCAGAGCGGATGCGCGTGCGTGCACGGCACGATTACACGGTGGCGGATGCCGGTTAATGTAGACTTGCCCCCTTGCAAAGGCTTTGATTCGGGCCTCGCGGGCCCGCAACATTCATAAAGGCAAAGGGGGAGTCGATGCCTTCGATTTCGCGCCGCTCCGGTCAATTGGGGACGGAAAACGCGTTCGTTGTGCTGGCAGAAGTCAGTGAGCTGCAGCGCCAGGGCAAGGATATCGTGTCGTTTTGTATCGGGCAGCCGGACTTTCCGACGCCCGGCAACATTCGTGAAGCCGCAATTCAGGCGATCAATGACGGCAAGCACGGTTACACGCCGTCGTCCGGCATCGTTGAGTTGCGTGAGGCCGCGGCGAACTACCTGAACCGTACGCGTAATCTCGATTACGCCGCCGGCGACATCGTGGTAGCCGCCGGCGCCAAGCCGTTCATCATGTATTCCGTGCTGGCGACGACCGACTACGGCGCCGGCGAAGAAGTCATTTACCCGAACCCCGGTTTCCCAATCTACGAATCGCAGATCCGCGCCAACGGCGCGATACCGGTACCACTGCATCTGCGTGAATCCCGCGGTTTCAGTTTTGATCCGAACGAGCTCGAATCCCGGATCAGCGACAAAACGCGCTTGTTGATCCTGAACTCGCCGCAGAATCCGACCGGCGGCATCGTTCCGCGGGAGGACATGCAGGCCATTGCAGATATTCTGCGCCGCCATCCGCAGGTGTGGGTGTTTGCCGATGAAATTTACTCGCAGCTTTGTTATGACGGCGAGTTTGTCTCGATCACCAGCTTTCCCGACATGCTGGAACGCAGCATCGTGTGTGATGGTGCGTCGAAAACGTGGGCGATGACGGGCTGGCGGATCGGCTTCGCCGCCAATCGGGAATTGGCACCCGTGTTTACCCGCTGGGTAACCAATACCGAGTCTTGCGCTTCGCATATTTCCCAGTGGGCGGCAGTCGAGGCACTGAACGGCCAGCAGGACGAGGCGAAGCGGATGCGCGACCGGTTTTTAGAGCGCCGGAACCTGATTGTGGATTTACTTAACGGCGTGCCCGGGGTGAACTGTCAGGTCCCGGGCGGCGCATTCTACGCCTGGCCCAACATTACCGAAGCTTGTGACATGATCGGCGCAAAGGATTCCGAAGAATTCCGCAAGAGGTTGCTGAACGAAGCGGGCGTGGCGGTGCTCGCCGACATTCACTTCGGCGCCCGCGTTCCCGATGAAGGACAGCACATCCGCTTCAGTTACGCGGCTTCCAATGAAGCGATCCGCGAAGGGGTGTCGCGCATGGCGCAGTTCATCGAGAAGAACTCCAAAATCAGGAAGTCGGCTTGAGGCCGTCGCCGGGCTGAGAAGAACCACTGCTGAAACCGCATTCGCGGGGATCCTCCGCGTCTCGCTGCGAGGAGATGCTTGGCAGCCCGGCACCCCGCGACGCTAAAAGCCTGCTCAGGCGGCGAGGCGCTGTGCGTGCTCGCGGATGTTGTGAAACCGGATGTCCGGCCAGCGTTCCATGGTGAGGTCGAGATTGGGTTTCGAGGTGGCGAGATAGGCAAGGCTGCCTGATGCGTCAAGCGCCAGGTTCCCGGCGAGTTGTTTCTGGAACTCGGCGAGTTTGCGCGGATTCTCGCTGGTAACCCAGCGCGCACCGTAAAAATTCATCGAACGCGTCGTCGCATCCACGCCATATTCGGCCTTGAGGCGGTGTGCAACGACTTCGAATTGCAGCAGTCCGACCGCACCCAGTATCATCTCGTTGCCGACCAGCGGACGGAAAACCTGGATGGCGCCTTCCTCGCCCAGTTGCTGCAATCCTTTCTGCAATTGTTTGCCTTTGAGCGGATCGCGCAGGGTCACGCCCTGGAACAGTTCCGGTGCGAAGTAGGGAATGCCGACGAAATTGAGCTTCTCTCCTTCGGTAAACGTGTCGCCAATGTCGATGCTGCCGTGATTGAGCAAGCCGATGATGTCGCCGGGCCAGGCGTCTTCCACCGTCTCGCGGCGCTGCGACAGAAAGCTCACTACCTGGCTGGCGCGAATTTCCTTGCCGCTGCGCACGTGGTAGAGCCTCATGCCGCGTTCGAATCGCCCTGAACAAATCCTCAGGAATGCGATGCGGTCGCGGTGCTGAGGGTCCATGTTGGCCTGTATCTTGAAAACGAACGCGGAAAACTTCGCCTCGTCGGGAGACACAATGCGTTCGAGCGTGGCACGCGGGCAGGGCGCAGGGGCCTCTTCGACCAGTGCGTCGAGCGCCTGGTCGACCCCGAAATTGTTCATTGCCGAGCCGAAGAAAACCGGTGTGAGTTCGCCTTCGAGGAAATGCTCGCGGTCGAACTCCCGGGCGTCCGAGTGAATCAACGACACTTCTTCCTTTGCTTCGGCGATCTCCGCGCCGAAGCGCTCGATCAGCCGCGGGTGTTCCATCCCGGGAACGATTTCGACTTCATGGTCATGCGATGAGCCGGCTGCCGGGTATAACAGCGAGCGATCGCCGCGCAAGTCATAGATGCCGGCGAAACGCTTGCCCATTCCGATGGGCCAGGTAACGGGCGCGCAGTGAATGTTCAGTACGCTCTCGATTTCGTCGATCAGCTCCAGCGGGTGGCGGCCTTCCCGGTCGAGTTTGTTTATGAAGGTGATGATCGGCGTGTTGCGCTGACGGCAGACTTCGAGCAGCTTGATAGTTTGTGCTTCGACGCCCTTGGTGCAGTCAATCACCATCAACGCGGCATCCACCGCGGTCAGTACCCGATAGGTATCCTCTGAAAAGTCACGGTGTCCGGGGGTGTCCAGCAGGTTGATGACGCAGTCGCGGTACTCGAACTGCATGACCGAACTGGCCACGGAAATGCCGCGTTCCTTCTCGATCGCCATCCAGTCCGAGGTTGCATACTTGCCGGACTTCCGGGCTTTCACCGTGCCGGCGGCCTGGATCGCCCCGCCGAACAGCAGCAACTTCTCGGTGAGGGTCGTTTTGCCTGCGTCCGGGTGCGAGATGATCGCAAACGTCCGGCGTCTCGCGACCTCGGGTGTTGCGGGTGTGGTCAGGCGTTCCAAGGGTGTTTCGTTCAACTGGTCTGTGGCGCGGGGTTGCGGTATCCGGCAAAAGCGCCGAAGGGGGCGAATTCTACCGGCTGTTGTTGCGCTCGCCAAACCGCTCGAGGGGTGTGTGGCGCAGCCCCGCTTTCGGCGGGATGGTTCTGACCGCCGCCAGGGGTAGCGGTTCCGCGAATATGGCCTTGCCCGGTTTTGCTGGAGGGCCGGGCGCGCTACAGTGCGGGATCAATCTGTCAGCCACGAAACGCTCATTCCGGAACAATCATGGAAATCCTTATTCTGCTGTTGCTATTTGTCCTCAACGGCGTGTTCTCGATGTCCGAGATCGCTGTGGTTTCGGCGCGCAAAGAGCGGTTGCAGCAACTCGCAAACGAGGGGAACCATCGCGCTGCCAGCGCATTGGCTCTGGCGCGGGATCCGTCGCGGTTCCTGTCGACGATCCAGGTCGGGATAACCCTCGTCGGCATATTCAGCGGGGCGTTCGGACAGGCGGCGCTGGCCAGCGGGCTGGCCCGGGCGCTCGCCGGTTTCCCCGTGCTGGCCGGTTACAGCGAAGCCCTGGCTCTGGGCATCGTGGTACTGACAATCGCCTATTTTTCCCTGATTATCGGTGAACTCGTCCCGAAACGGCTGGCACTGCAAAATCCGGAACGGATCGCCGCGCTCACAGCCGCGCCGATGCGCAAACTGTCGGCACTCGCCAGTCCTGTCGTTTCGTTTCTGAGCGGTTCCACCAACCTGGCGTTGCGTTTGCTCGGCGCGGCGGCTTCCCGGCAGTCACCGGTCAGTGAAGACGAAATCCGTTTGCTGATGGAGCAGGGCACGAGAGCCGGCGTATTCGATGAGGCCGAACGGCGGCTGGTGCACAACGTTTTGATGCTCGACGAGCGAACGATTGCCAGTCAAATGACGCCGCGCCTCGACGTGGTGTTCGTTGACCTCACTGGAAGAGAGCCTTGGCAAGATATCCGCCAGCCGCCACTGGCGGTTTCCGGTATGTCGCGGGGGCGCGGACGACATCGTCGGTGTAGTCCATGCAAAAGACATTCTTGCCCGTAAAGTCGCGGGCGATGACGTCGATTTCACGGCGTGCATGGAGGAAGCCCTGTTCGTTCCGGAGACGCTGACCTGCATCCGTATGCTGGAAACGTTCAAGACGTCGACCTTGCAGATCGCGCTGGTGGTGGACGAATACGGAGACTTTCAGGGGCTGGTCACGATCAATGACATTCTCGAGGCCATTGTCGGCGACCTGCCTTCTTCGCGCGAGGAAGGGGACCAGCTGGTTGTCGAGCGCGCGCCCGGTTCATGGCTCATCGATGGCATGCTCGACGTCATCGATCTGAAGGAATTGCTCGGCCTGCGCGATCTGCCGGGCGAGGCAGGGAATACCTACAACACGTTGGGCGGAATGGTCATGATTCATATGGGCAGGGTGCCGCAACCCGCCGAATCGTTTGATTGGGGCGGTTACTGTTTTGAAGTCGTGGACATGGACGGCACCCGGGTGGACAAGGTGCTGGTGACGCGGCTGCCGGAAGGCGGCGAGGCTGATCGCGGGTAGCGCGAATCGAGGTGTGTCGCGCTCAGCGCGTCAGCGTGTTGGTCGGCAAGCGTTCCTGCAAAATGTCCTGCATGCGGGTTTCGATAGCCGGTTTGATTCGCTGGTGGGGAAGGATGTAGAAGCGCTGCTCGCGAACGGCGTCGAACACGGCGTCGGCAACCTGCTCAGCGGAAATCTTTCCCGACTCGACCGCGTGACGCATCCCTGCCTCGCGGCGCAGATCCTCCTCTGATTTCGGTCGTTCCTCGCGCAGGTGCGCGGGACGGTTGCGTTCCGATTCCGCAATGCGGGTGGGCACGTAGGCAGGACAGAGTACCGAGCATCGGACCTTGTCGGTGCGCGCGGCCAGGTCATGATGCAGGCATTCCGTGAGAGAAACGACGGCGTGTTTGGTGACGCAGTAAAGGCCCATG
>LJTS01000116.1 GCA_001304425.1 Betaproteobacteria bacterium SG8_40 | reverse complement strand
ATTCCGGCGTTATTGATCAGGCAATCGAGGCCCCCGAGATTCGATTGCACATCGGCGAACAAACGATCGACATCGCCCAGCTTCGAGACATCCGCCAGACAACCTGTCACGCCGGGAAACGCTGCCTTCGTTTCATCGATCGACGCTTGCACGACGTCACAGATGTGCACGCGCGCGCCCGCCTTGAAAAAGACCTCCGTCATTGCGCGGCCAATGCCGCCAGCGCCGGCGGTAATCAGGACCCGCAGGCCCCTTACTGATATGTCCATGTACCTCGTCCCGAAAAAGATGCTGTTACTTGCCTTGGGCGTCAAGCCGTTCGCAAGGGCCGGCGCTGCCCATGGTTCGTGGCGCCGGACCGCAAGTCCAGCCGGCTTTCGTGTACCGGCGCGCATGCGGTGTTGAATCACAGCCCCGCCAGTGCGTGCTGCCGGGCATGCCCGGCCTGGATGAAAAAAGGCGGATTCTCCCCGCTCCCCAGCTTTTCCTGGCCGGCATGGCGAGCGAGCGGCCGTTGTGCGTCGTCCAGCGCCAGCAGCTTCCGGTTCTTCGCCACCGTGCGGGCCAACGCAACGATGCGCCGCGTAACTCTGATCAGCCCTCACAGCCCGCTCGTTGCGCATCCTGGACGGAATGAACGTGTTCCGCTGCTGCAGAGAGCCGGACTTTGGCTGTTTCCCGGCGAGCAAGGCGACGACCAGCTTGGCCGCGACCCGGTCTGCCTGCCGGGCGAAGATTATACCTCCGCGCCGAGGTCGATACCCTGTGGATTCCGACACCGTGCCGAAGGAGCTTGCACGCGGGGCAACGGTCCTGCAATGATTGGTTAGAATCGTGCCGGTGAACCGCGCAACCGACCAGCCCAGAATTCTTGCTTTGGAAACATCGACCGAGTACTGCTCGGTTGCGCTCAGTGTCGGCGGCGACATTCGAACCAGCGGCAAACCGGCAGGCCAGAAGCACTCGGAGATGTTGTTGCCGATGGTTGATGCGCTTCTGCGGCAGGCTGAGTTGGAAACTGCGGACCTGGATGCAATCGCTTTTGGCGCGGGACCGGGTTCGTTTACCGGCCTGCGCATCGCTTGCGGAGTGGCGCAGGGGCTCGCCTTTGCAATCGAATGTGCCTGCATTCCGGTCGGTTCGCTCGAAGCGCTGGCGGAAGCGAGTGGCGCGAAGCGCGTCGTCGTGTGCACGGACGCACGGATGGGTCAGGTTTACCATGCGGCATTCGAACGCGATGGCGAGGATTGGGTCGAGGTCGTGCCACCGGGCTTGTGTGATCCGGATGCCTTACCTGAATTGCCGGGCGGTGGCTGGCTGGGATGCGGAAGCGGATTCGACCGCTATCCGCAGATCATGTCCGGGCCGTGCAAGCGAACGGTAACTGAAGTCCGCCGGGGCGTGACGTCCCATGCGCGTGAGATTGCCTTGCTGGGGGCCCGCTACCTGTCGGCCGGCCGCGTTTTCCCGAGCAGCGAAGCGGCGCCCGTTTACGTACGCAACAAGGTGGCGTTGACGATGGAAGAGCAGAAGTGAGCGCGCTCGCAAACAGCGTGCCCCACATCCGGGACATGACCGAAGCGGATCTGGGTCGGGTAATGGCGATTGAATCGTCGATTTACACGCACCCGTGGACCCGCGGTAATTTTCTTGATTCGATCAAGGCCGGTTATTGCTGTGAGGTCATGGAGGTCGGCGGTGAAGTCGTCGCCTACGGGGTGCTGGTTATCGCTGCCGGGGAAGCGCACGTGCTCAATATCAGCGTCGCCCGGCCCTGGCAGCGCAGGGGTTACGGGCGCACATTGCTATTGCGATTTATCGACCAGTCGCGGCACGCAGGCGCTTTGCAAATGCTGCTCGAAGTGCGTCAGTCCAACGAGGGCGGACGCGGTCTGTACGCGTCGATGGGTTTCCGGCGGATGGCTGTGCGCCCCGGTTATTATCCGGCGGTTCATGGCAGGGAAGACGCGATTCTGATGGGGCTTGATCTGTGAACAGACGAGAGCAGGTTCTTGCAGAACTGGGATTGACGCCCTTGTGGCTGGATCGGCGGCGGCTCGAGCAGCCGCAACCGGACCGCGTCTCCCCGCAGGAAGAGCAATCCGGCTGCGAAGCGGAAGCGGCCTCGATTGATCCGCAAGCAAGACGTTCGGCCGGCGATGACCTGCGTGCCGCGAGCGCAATCGGTATCGGTTCGAATGATGCAGCTCCGGTCGAACCCCGGATGACCAGGGCCGCCGGGGACGGTGCCGGCGGCAGGGCGAGCGCATCGGTAGACAGCGCCTCGGTCGCCGGCATGGATTGGGCCGCACTGCGCGAGGCCGTCGCCGCGTGTACTGCCTGCGATCTGCACCAAAGACGCAAGCAGGCAGTGCTCGGCGTGGGGGATGAGCGGGCGGACTGGCTGATCGTCGGGGAGGGGCCCGGCGCGGAAGAGGACGCACGCGGCGAACCCTTTGTCGGGCCTGCGGGCAAACTGCTGGATAACATGCTTGGCGCAATTGGCCTGCAACGGGGCGCCAATGTTTACATTGCCAACGTGGTTAAATGCCGGCCGCCCGGTAACCGCACGCCATCTCCTGAGGAAGCAGAAACCTGCGCGCCGTTTCTGGACCGTCAGATCGAATTGCTTCAGCCGCGCCTGATCATTGCGCTTGGCAAAGCAGCAGCACACCGGTTGCTGGGGCTCGACGCTACGCTGGGCAGCATGCGTGGTACGGTGCACGAGTACCGAGCGATTCCGCTTATCGTGACCTATCATCCGGCGTATCTGCTGCGCAACATGAGCGACAAGTCCAAAGCCTGGGAAGATCTGTGTTTTGCGGTCGATACCATGTCGGGGCTGCTGCAAGGCGAGGACGGGCAGGGGTGATTGCCGCTCTGCCGGCGCTGGTTGCCGCCAACGCGGACTGCTTGCGGCTGCATCAACCAGTATCGAATACGGATTCGAATGCCAAGACCGATTGAAGCGATCATCGACCTGCAAGCCTTGCGCAACAATGTCGCAGTCGCGCGGCGCCATGCCGGTGCTTCAGGCGTTTTCGCCGTGGTAAAGGCAGATGCCTACGGCCACGGCCTGGAACGTGTCCTGCCGGCGCTGGAGATGGCGGACGGTTTTGCCGTGGTGGAACTGGATGCCGCGCTACGCGTTCGCGCCGATGCCCCGAGCAAGCCGATATTGTTGCTCGAGGGTTTCTTTGACGAACAGGAACTCATTGACATTTCCACGCACCGGTTGAGCGCCGTTGTCCACGAGCGTTCGCAATTTGACATGCTATTGGCGGCGACATTGCCTCAGCCGATCGACGTGTTCGTGAAGATCAACACCGGCATGAACCGGCTTGGGTTCAGGGTTGGCGATGCCGCCGAAGTCGTTGCCGACCTGCGCACCTGCGGGAACGTCCGGCAAGTCATGGCGATGACGCATTTCGCGGACGCGGACGGCGCGCGTGGCGTCGACTGGCAGATGCGGCCATTGCTGCAATTGACTGATTCATTGGATCTGAAGATTTGTGCGGCAAATTCTGCTGCGCTATTGCGCTATCCCCAGTCCCATGGTGCGTGGGTCAGGCCCGGCATCATGTTGTACGGCGCCTCACCGTTCGAAGACGTCACAGCGCAACGACTGGGCATTCGTCCGGTGATGACCTTGCGTTCGCGCATCATTGCAGTGCAGACGCTTGCCCCCGGCGACAGCGTTGGATATGGATGCACCTATGTTGCCGACCGGGCGATGCGCATCGGCATTGTCGCCGCGGGTTATGGCGACGGTTATCCGCGGCACGCCCCCAGCGGGACGCCCGCACTGGTCTCGGGCGAGCGTGTGCAGACCGTAGGCCGTGTTTCAATGGACACGCTGGTCGTCGATCTCGCGCCGGTGCCGCGTGCCGGAGTTGACTCGGAAATCACGCTGTGGGGCGAGGGTTTGCCTGTCGAGCAGGTGGCCGGGGCGGCGGGCACGGTGAGCTACGAACTGCTAACCCGCGTGACACCGCGGGTGCCGTTCCGGGTTCGAGATGATGGGTAGACGGACTCGCCGGGAATGTCATCGATGATCCTTCCAATTTCCCCGGTCGTTACCTGAGATGGCCAAAGCCAAGACGGTGTTCGCGTGCACCGAGTGCGGTGGCCAGACGCTGAAATGGCAAGGGCAGTGCCCACATTGCAGTGCCTGGAATACGTTGACGGAGACGATCGCGGAGAAACCGTCTGCATCGCGCTATCAGCCGCTGGCGGACTCCAGTCAGTTGACGCGCCTTGGGGACGTCGACGCCAGTGAGGCACCGCGGCTCGCCACGGATATCGGTGAACTGGATCGTGTGCTCGGCGGCGGTCTCGTGCGAGGAGCGGTGGTGCTGATTGGCGGCGACCCGGGTATCGGCAAGTCGACGCTGTTGCTGCAAGCACTGACGCGCATGAGTGAACGATGCAAGGTCCTGTACGTCAGCGGCGAGGAATCGGCGCAACAGGTGGCATTGCGGGCGCGCCGCCTGCAAATCGATTCGGACCGGCTGGGGATGCTCGCGGAGATCCAGATGGAACGCATATTCGGCGTTCTGAATGCGGAAAAACCCGACGTGGCCGTGATCGACTCTATCCAGACGGTATATTCCGAGTCGCTGCAATCTGCGCCCGGTAGCGTCGCCCAGGTGCGTGAATGCGCAGCCCAATTGACGCGCTTCGCGAAAACCAGCCGTTGCGCGCTGCTGTTGGTCGGGCATGTCACCAAGGAGGGCGCGATCGCCGGTCCGCGCGTGCTCGAACACATGGTCGATGCCGTCCTGTACTTCGAGGGCGACACGCATTCGAGCTTCCGATTGGTCAGGGCGATCAAGAATCGTTTTGGCGCGGTCAATGAACTCGGTGTTTTTGCCATGACCGACCGGGGATTGCGCGGCGTTTCCAATCCGTCAGCATTATTTCTGTCTCGCCACGACGGTCAGGTTTCCGGGTCCTGCGTGATGGTCACGCAAGAGGGCACGCGTCCGTTGCTGGTGGAGTTACAGGCGCTGGTCGACTCGACGCACGCGCCGAATCCACGCCGCCTGACGGTGGGGCTGGAACAGAATCGACTGGCGATGCTGCTCGCAGTCGTGCATCGTCACGCCGGCGTTGCGCTATTCGACCAGGACGTCTTTGTCAATGCGGTGGGCGGTGTGAGGATCAACGAACCGGCGGCCGACCTGCCAGTGTTGCTGGCGATTGTTTCGTCCCTGAAGGCAAAACCGTTACCGGAGAAAATGGTGGCTTTTGGCGAGGTCGGCCTGGCGGGGGAGGTGCGGCCGGTCCAGCGCGGCCAGGAGCGGCTCAAGGAAGCAGCCAAACTCGGTTTCAGGATTGCCATCGTCCCCGCGGCAAATGCACCGAAAACACCGATCGCTGGAATGGAAGTCGTCGCGGTGGACCGGGTCGATCAGGCGATCGATTATGTCAGTGAGGCTGCGCGCCGCTAGCCCGGCGTCCAGGTCCTGACTCTTGCCCTGATCGGTACGGCCGGCTTCGCACCGTCGTCGATCGGCCTAGCTGAAGATCAGCAACAGCATCGCGGCCAGCAGCAAGAAGACGCTGCCGATCCAGATCAGGCGTAATTTCGGGTCCAGTTCGATTGGCGCCCCGCTCATGCGCTCCGCAGCGGTGCGATTGCCCCAGGTCGTGCTCGCCGATATCGCCGGCGGTTCATTTGTTTGTTGCTTCGCCAGCGAGAGTGCTTTCAGGCGCTCGATCTTCTGCGAATCACTCGACGCGTCGAACTCGTGTTCCATGCCGCTGAAGGCGGCCATGCGGCCGGTCGCTTCGGTAGAGTCGAATGAACTGGAGATGCGGATTTGCGGGTTTGTCGTGTCGTCGGTGTTGTTGAAATCATGGTCGGACAGCGCATTGCCGGCTTCCTCCTCGACGGGCTTGCCGCCGGCCGCGTCGACGTCCTCTTCACGCGTCAAGGGAGCCGGCGGCGCCACGAAAGGTCTTGCCGGATCCGGAAGTGCGCCGGGCGATGTCGACTGCGTTGCGCCTTCCAGATAGTCGGCACGTGCCTGGCGCAAGTCGTTTTCCAGGTCTCTTGCCGACTGGTAACGGTCCTCTGCGTTCTTTGCCAGCACCTTGGCAACGATGTAGTTGAGCACTTCAGGCAAATCGGGGTTGAGCGTTTTTGGAGCGGGCGGCGTGAAATTCAGCGTCTGGTACATGACTCCGTGGATGTTGTCTGCCACGAACGGCGAGGTTCCGGTCAGCATCTCGTAGACGACAACACCCAGCGAGAACAGATCGGAGCGATGGTCCGCGCGCTTGCCTGCGACCTGCTCGGGAGACATGTATTTCGGCGAGCCGAGTATCATGCCGGTCATCGTCTTGACTTCGTTGTTGCGCATGCGCGCAATTCCGAAATCCGTGATCTTGATCAAACCGTCATTCAGGACCATGACGTTTGCCGGTTTGATGTCCCGGTGCACGACCTGCCGCTCATGAGCGAATTGCAGTGCGTCCGCCACTTGTGCGGCGATAAGCAACGCTCTGTCGATGGGAATCATCGACTCGGCGCCAAGGATGCTTCGCAACTCCTGTCCTTCGAGGTATTCCATCGCCATGTAGGCGAGGTCTTCGCATTTTCCGATGTCGTAAATCGTGACGATATTCGGATGCGAGAGTTGCCCCGCGGCCTTGGCTTCCTGGTAAAAGCGTGCTTCGAATTCCGCCGCTTCGTCCCGTGGGAGGTTGAGGCTGATCGTCTTGATCGCGACGATGCGATCGAGCAGCGGGTCGCGCGCCTTGTAGACGGTACCCATGGCGCCCTGCCCGAGTTCTGCAACGATTTCGTAACGGCCAAGTTTTTCCATGGCGGCTGTCGTGTTCTCAGGTTCGGCCGGGGTTGGCAGCCTTGGCGCTGCGGAATACCGGCCCCCAGATCGGGTGCCCCGACTCAGCCTCGTCCAGTTCAAATTTCGGGTCGAGTTTGAGGGCGATGGAAAATTCTTCACGACAGGTCAGCTGGCGGCCGGATACACAGGCAATGAAGGCGAGATACTTGTGCGCCTGCACGCGATCGGGGATGGTCAATCCTTCCTCGAGCGCGAACAGCAAACGCCTGGATGCCGCGCGGTAGTTGCCTTCCTCATAGAAGGCGATTCCCTGCCACAGATAGGGCTCGCCGGACAGGCGTCTGTAACTGGACGTTTCCAGGTTCGCGCATGCGCTGATTACAAGCGCGAGCAGTACGACCAGCAGAAGTTTGTGTATCGGTGCCGCTTTCAATTGAACTTGTACCTGAGTTTGATTTTCTGCCGCGCCTTGAGTTCGACGCGCTGGGTGTAGGGCGGGAAGCTGCCGTTGCGGATTTCGATAACCCGCTGGCCCGGCGTAACCTGAACCTCGTTGACCGGCGGGCTGACGCCGATGTGCTTTCCGTCAACGTAGACCTCTCCCCACGGACTGATTGCCAATGACACGGTGGCGCTTTCGGTGATTTCGGATTCGGGGCGGTTCGCGTCAGGCCACGCAGAAGCCAGTATCTCGGGGCGGGAAGGTTGTATCGCGACGACGTGTTTGTCGGCCATTTCCAGCGCGGGCTTATCGGGGCCTGGCTGTTCTTGCGATGCCGCCCCCGGTTCCTGCTCTGGCGCAGCCGCTACGGACTCATCGTCCGGGCCGGAACCGAAAAACGGCAGTCTCAGTTTCTTCTTTTTCCTTTCGGGCGCAGGCGAGGTTTGTTCTTCAGCCGCTGCTGCAGCCTGGTTCTCGCCGGTGCCGCTTTCCCGCTGCTCGTTTGCGCCGTCATCCGAGGCCGGAGACGATTTGCCTTTCGCAACCGGTCCGGCCTTGCCGTTGGGGGCGCTGGCCAGATTTCCTGGCCTCGATGCAGTGCGCACCTGCTGCTGTTCCTGCGGCGCTTGACTCATGAAGCTCGTCAGCAATGCCAGCAGGAAAGTCGCCGTCGAAAATGCCGCCGTGCCGTAAGCCAGGGAGCGGTTGCCGAGCCAGCGTTCCACCTGTTGCAGCAATCGCGTGACTTGCGCATTCGCCGATCCTTGCG
>LJTS01000115.1 GCA_001304425.1 Betaproteobacteria bacterium SG8_40 | reverse complement strand
AGCTGAAATACCAGATCCGTAACGAGAACGAGGACTAGGCCAGTAATGATTGCCGGTCTGGTCCGCTTCTCCATCCGATACGCCGGGGTCGTCGTGGCGCTGGCGGCGACCGTCGTCGTCTACGGTCTCTACACCCTGTCGCGCGCCAACCTGGATGTGTTTCCGGAGTTTTCTCCCAGCCAGGTTGTGTTGCAGATCGAGGCGCCCGGCCTGTCATCGGAACAGGTCGAAACGCTGGTAACCCAGCCGATTGAAAACGCCCTGGCCGGCGTGCCCGGTCTGGACGGGATTCGCTCGCAGTCGATTCCGGGGCTATCCGTTATTACCGTGATTTTCGAGGACGGTAGTGATACCTACCGCAATCGCCAGGTCGTCAGCGAACGACTGGCAGCCCTGGCAGCACAGATGCCCGAGGGTGTGGACGCACCCACCATGACGCCGCTTACGTCTTCGGCAAGTACGGTGCTCGGCATCGGCGTCACTTCCGACGCGCGCACGTTGATGCAGTTGCGGACACTGGTCGACTGGACCATTCGTCCGCACCTGCTTGCAGTCCCGGGCGTGGCCGAGGTGAATGTATTCGGCGGGGACGTGCGCCAGTGGCAAATCCAGATCGACCAGTCGAAGATGCGTCAGGCCGGCATTTCGCTCGAACAGGTTACCGAAGCCGCGCGCGGTGCAACCGGAATGGTCGGCACCGGTTTCGTCAAGACGCCGAATCAGCACATCATCATTCAGGCCGAAGCACAGCCGCGGGATCTGGCAGACGTCGCCAGCCTTGTCGTTTCCTACAAGGACGGACAGGCGGTGCGCTTGTCGGACATTTCGCGCGTCGTCGAAGGTGCGGCACCGTCGATTGGCGCGGCGGCGATCGATGCTGTGCCCGGTGTGTTCCTGATGGTACAGGGCCAGCTTGGCGCCAACACACATGCCGTCACGCGAGACCTGGAGCGGGCGCTGGAGGAACTGAAACCGCTGCTGGCAGCCGAGAAAGTTACCTTGCACCCGAAACTGTTCCGTCCCGCCAACTTCATCGAAACCGCGGTGCGCAACGTGCAGCGTGACGTCTTCATTGGTTCGATACTGGTTGTGCTGGTTTTGTTTCTGTTTCTGTATAACGCCCGCACCGCGCTGATTTGCTCCCTCGCGATGCCGGTCTCGCTCCTCTCGGCGGTGCTCGTTCTAGATTATCTCGACGTCGCCCTGAACGTCATGGTGCTCGGCGGACTCGCCATCGCGCTGGGCGAAGTCGTGGACGACGCGATTATCGATACCGAGAACATATTCCGGCGGTTGCGGCTCAATCGGCTGGCCGCGGCACCGCGTAACGTCGCCGACGTCGTGCTCGATGCCTCGGTCGAGGTCAGAAGCTCGGTCGTCTATGCGACCTTCATTGTCGCGCTCGCGTTCGTGCCGCTGCTGACGTTATCGGGAATCGCCGGCAAGCTGTTCGCGCCGCTCGGCCTCGCCTACATATTTTCCATTCTGGCGTCACTGGTTACCGCCGTTACGCTGACGCCGGCATTGTGCTATCTGCTGCTGGCGCGCCGTGACCTGCCCGCCGATGACCCCCCGGCGGTTGCGTTTCTCAAGCCCTATTACCTGTCGGTACTCAGACGTTTCGAACGTTATCCGGGGCGAAACGTTGCCGTCACTTTTGTCGTCATTGCCGCGGGCATCGGCGTCTTGCCGCTGTTCACCGGCGAGTTCATACCGGCGTTGCGCGAGGGCCATTACATCGTTCACATGACGGCGGTACCGGGCACCTCGGAAGCGGAATCGCTGCGGCTTGGCAGCCGTGTCCCGCGCGCCATCGGTTCCATCGATGGCGTGCAGTCGGTGGCGCAATGGGTGGGCCGCTCGAAGAACGGCGCGGACACCTTCGGCACCCATTACAGTGAGTTCGAGGTGGAAATCGGCGCTTTGGACGGTGCCGAGCAGGCGCGTGTATTACGGGAGATCCGCGAGGTGCTGGCCGGCGAGCGCGGCGGCACGTTTCCCGGCGTGTCGTTTGGCGTCAACACCTTCCTGACCGAACGCATCGAGGAAACCATCACCGGATTCGCGGACCCCTTTGTTGTGACTCTTTACGGTTCGGATCTCGACGCACTCGACCGAGATGCGCTCGCCGTCTCCGCCGCCCTCGCCGATGTGCCGGGTGCGCTTGACGTGCAGTTGCAGGCCCCGCCGGGCACCCCGCAGCTCACGGTGCGCTTGCGCCACGAACGGATTGCTGCACTGGGCATGACGCCGATGCAGGTGCTGCAAGCGGTCAACACCGCCTACGAGGGCGCGACGGTTGGCCAGGTTCACGAAGGCGCGAAAGTCATTGACCTGGTGGTATTGCTCGCGCCGGAGGCACGCAATGCCATCACCGGCGTTGGCGGGTTGCTGCTGCACAATCCCGAGGGCCGCCTCGTTCGTCTCGACGAAGTGGCGGACGTGCAGATGACCGGCGGGCGTTACAAGGTGTTGCACTATGGTGGCAGGCGCATACAGACCGTGACGGCGAATTTCGCTGGCCGTGATCTTGGGAGCTTCGAGCGCGAAGCGCGCGATACGATTTCCGCACAGGTCAAACTCTCGCCCGGAAGCTATATGGTGTTTTCCGGAACGGCCGAGCTGCAACGCCAGACCCGCGTTGACCTGCTGGTTCATTCGACGCTTGCCGGCATTGGCGTTTTGCTGCTGCTCTATATCGCGTTCAACCGGCTTCGCAACATGGCGATCACCTTCCTCAACCTGCCGTTCGCTTTGTTTGGCGGCGTCATCGCCGTGCTCGCTACCGGGGGCTGGCTGTCGCTGGGTTCGCTGGTCGGATTCGTCACGTTATTCGGCATTACGTTGCGCAACTCGATCATGCTGGTGTCGCATTACCAGCATCTGGTGGAGCACGAACAACAGGCTTGGGGGCTGCAAACGGCGCTCAGGGGTGCGGCGGAGCGGCTGCCATCAATTCTCATGACGGCCCTGGTCACGGGTCTTGGCCTGATGCCGCTGGCGCTCGGTACCGGCGAACCGGGACGGGAAATCGAAGGCCCGATGGCTACCATTATCGTTGGCGGACTGGCAACGTCGACCTTGCTCAATTTGTTGGTGTTGCCCACGATCCTGTTGCACTTCGGCAGATTCGAGCCGTCAGAGTTGTCGGCATTGCCGGGGACGCCGGGCACGCGCTGATACACTGGCGAATCTGCAAGGCTGCTGATGCGCCCGGGACCCGCGTAAAGCGCGTACCTCGGGGCCAGTCGCTTCGAGCCTGAATCATTCCAACATTGTTAATGGAGCCTGCAATGGCCACGGTAGAACTAACCAAGGAAAATTTCGAAGAAGCGATGACCAACAACGACATGGTCGTGGTCGATTTCTGGGCATCCTGGTGCGGGCCGTGCAAGACCTTCGCGCCGGTATTTGAAAATACGTCGGAAAAGTATCCGAACATTCTGTTTGCAAAAGTAAATACGGAGGAGCAGATGGAATTGGCCGGGCACTTCGATATTCGCTCGATCCCCACGTTGATGGTGGTTCGGGAAAAAGTCATCCTCTACTCGAAACCGGGGGCGGTGCCGGCACAGTCCCTCGAGTCGCTGCTTGACCGGATGCTGGCCGTGGACATGGTCCAGGTCCGCGATGAAATCGCCTCGGCGCAGGCGGAGCAGTCCGACACCTGACGCGTTGCCGGTTCCCGGGCCCTGGCAGCAGATTTTCGTAGCCCGGCTTTAAAAAGTCGTTTATCATCATGACGAAATAACTGACTCGCTGGTCAGAAACATCGCGGTCAGTCAAACACGGCATGGAAGAAAACCACAAAGCCAGCCGGTGCCAGGCGCCGAGCTGGCCGTTTTGTTCACCGGGCCGGTTTTTTGGCGTCTGGTAAAGCTTGCAAGAGGTACCCCTTGTTCAATATTCGCGGCTATTTTCTCGTTTTCGGGGCGTTGGCTATATCCGCCCTTGTTACAGCCTGCGGCTCCGAGCCTGAGGGCGGCAACCAGCCGGCAAAGCCGGTGCAACCGGCCGCTGCGCCGCCGAAACCAATGGGCCTGCCGGTCAAGGCTGTGGAGGTCAAGGTCGGCCCGGTGGTCGATGAAGTCACGGCGGTCGGTTCACTGCTGGCGGATGAATCGGTGATCATCCGTCCGGAAATCGACGGGCGGATTGTCGGCCTGCATTTCGAAGAGGGCCAGGAGGTCAAGCGCGGACAGCGGTTGGTCACCATTGATGCCAGTGAGTACACGGCGCAACTGGCGGCGGTCAAGGCAGAATTGAACACCGAAAAACAGAGATACACCCGTGCCCAGGAACTCTACGAGCAGAAGTTCATCACGAAGGAGGCGCTTGACGTCCAGGCAGGTGCGGTGGACCGGCTTGAGGCGCGTGTCCAGGAGGCCCAGGTCCGTGTCGACAAGACTGTAGTCCGGGCGCCTTTTTCCGGCGTAGCCGGCCTGCGTGAGGTCAGCCCGGGCGCTTACGTCAAGGCTGGAGCCGATATCGTTATTCTCGAGAATCTGAGTTCGATCAAGGTCGACTTCCGCATACCCGAGGTCTACCTGTCCAAGGTCGGCCGAAATCAACCGGTCGCCTTGCGCGTCGATGCTTTCCCCGGCGAGCAATTTGAAGGACGCGTATATGCCGTTCAGCCGGCCGTTGACGAACAGACGCGCACGGCGTTGATGCGTGCCCGTGTCTCGAACAAGGGCTTCAAACTCAAGCCGGGTATGTTCGTGCGAGTCGCACTGACCATGTCGACGCGCAAGGACGCGATTACCGTTCCCGAAGAGGCGCTTTGGCCGCAGGGCAAGGACAACTTCGTGTTCAAGGTCGTCGACGGCAAGGCGATGTTGACCAAGGTCGAACTTGGCAATCGTCGCCCGGGCGAGGTCGAGATCAACCAGGGCCTTGCGCCCGGTGACACGGTTGTCACCGAAGGCCAAATCAAGCTGCGTGACGGTGCGCCGGTCATGGTAATGGGCGCGCCGCCAGCGCCACAGGGCGACGCCGGCAAATCGGGCTGACGTAGTCGGCGCAAAGGAGGCAGGCAATGATTCTCTCCGAAATTTCCATCAGACGCCCGGTGCTCGCCACCGTGTTCAGTCTGTTGATCGTGCTCTTGGGCGTGATTTCGTTTGATCGGCTATCGGTGCGTGAGTATCCGAAAATCGATCCGCCGATTGTTTCGGTCCGGACGGTGTACACGGGTGCAACGGCACAGGTCATAGAAAGCGTTATCACCACGCCAATCGAGGACGCGCTGTCGGGTATCGAGGGAATCAACACGATCAAGTCCCGCAGCCGTGAAGAGGTCAGCGAGGTCACGGTGACCTTCGTCACCGACCGCGATGTTGAAGCGGCCGCCAACGATGTGCGCGACCGGGTTGCGCGCGTCAAGACGCTGCTCCCGGCGCAGGCCGACGACCCGGTCGTCAACAAGATCGAGGCCGACGCGTGGCCGGTGATGTGGATTGCGCTGATGAGCGACCGCCATTCGCCGATGGAATTGACCGACTACGCTGACCGTTACCTGACGGACCCCTTGAAAACGGTACCCGGGGTGGCGACCGTCATCATCGGCGGCGAGCGGCGCTATGCAATGCGCGTCTGGCTCGACCGCGAACGGCTGGCGGCGCACGGGTTGACACCGCAGGATGTGGAAGATGCCTTGCGCAGGCAAAATCTCGATTCTCCCGGAGGCCGCATCGAGAGCAATGAGCGTGAACTGACCGTTCTTGCGGAAACCGATCTTCGCAGCCCCGAGGAATTCAACAACATGGTGATCCGCGAAGTCGCGGGTTACCCGATTCGCATTCGTGACGTCGGCTATGCTGCGCCGGGCCCGTACGAGAATAGAAAGATCGTGCGTGTCAGCGGCCAGGAAGCGCTGGGCCTGGGAATCGTCAAACAGTCCACCGGGAATACCCTGGCGCTTGCCCAGGGGGTGCGCGACATGGTCCCGCGGCTGTCTGCGGGTCTGCCCGAAGGCATGAGCATGCGGGTCGCAGTCGATACGTCGGAGTTCATTTCCGCCGCGATCAATGCCGTCTACAAGGTGATGCTGGAAGCGCTGGCACTCGTGGTGTTGGTGATTTTCGTATTCCTGCGCAGCGTCCGGGCGACGCTCATTCCGGTGGTCACGATTCCGATCTCCCTGATCGGCGCATTCTTCTTCCTGTACGTACTCGGGTTCTCGATCAATGTGCTGACCTTGCTCGGCATCGTGCTTGCCGTGGGTCTGGTCGTCGATGACGCGATCGTGATGCTGGAGAACATCCACCGTCATATCGAGGATGGCATGACGCGCTACCAGGCGGCCGTAAAGGGCGCGAAGGAGATCGGTTTCGCGGTGGTAGCGATGACGATAACGCTGGTCGCGGTGTTCACGCCGCTGGTGTTCATGACCGGTCGCGTCGGGCAATTATTCGTCGAGTTTGCACTCACCGTTGTCGCAGCGGTTGTTGTCAGTGGCTTCGTTGCGCTGACGCTGACGCCGATGATGTGCTCGATATTGCTCAAGGAACACGAAGGGCACGGCAAGCTGTTCAATCTCAGCGAGCGGTTTTTCGATGGCATGCACAATGGCTACCGGCTGCTGCTGGTCGGCTTGCTCAAGGCGCGCTGGCTCATTGTCGGGGTGTTTTTCGCGGCGTTCGCGGGGATGGTGTTTCTGTTCATGCAACTGAAGCCCGAGTTGTCTCCCGTTGAGGACCGCGGCGTGTTCATGGCGTTTGCGGTTGCGCCGGAAGGCTCCACGATGCAATACACTGACCGTTACATGCACGCGGTTGCCAACGTGCTCAACGGTGTGCCTGAAATCGATACCTTGTTCGAAGTCGTCGCGCCCGGTCTGGAGCGCCCCAACCCGGTGAATCTCGGCATCGGCTTCGCCGTTCTCAAGCACTGGGATGAACGCGAGCGCAGCCAGCTCGCGATCACCAAGGAGCTAACGCCCAAGCTTTTTGGCGGGCTGCCGGGGGTGATTTCCTTCGCCAAGGATCCGCTTTCGCTGGGCCAGAGTTTTCTCGCCAAGGACATCGAGTACGTAATCTACGGCAACAGCTACGAGGAGTTGCAGGACAACGTCAACAAGGTGATGGGCAAGTTGCGCGAGTATCCCGGCATCACCGGTCTTGATACCGACCTGAAGCTCAACAAGCCGCAGTTGCGCGTCGATATCGACCGCGACAAGGCGTCAACGCTTGGCATTTCCATGGCCACCATCGGGGGCACTCTGGAAACGCTGCTGGGCGGCAGTGACGTGACACGTTACAAACGCGAGGGCAAGCAGTATGACGTGGTACTGCAAATGGAGGATGACAAGCGGCGCCAGCCGACTGACCTGACCTCGATTTATGTCCGCTCGCGCAGCGGCGAACTCGTGCAGCTTTCCAATCTGGTGAAACTCGAAGAAACGGTTGCGCCGAAAGAACTCAACCACTTCAACAAGTTCCGTGCCGCCATCATCAACGGTAACGTGGGCCCTGACGCCAGCCTCGGGGAGGTGCTCGACTTCATCGACAAGGTGGTCGCGGAAGAACTGCCAAAGACCGTCGGTACCGATCTCGATGGCGCATCGCGTGAGTTCCGCGAGACCGGTGACGAAATGCTGATTACGCTGGTCCTGGCCCTGGTATTCATTTACCTGGTGCTCGCGGCACAGTTCGAGAGTTTCGTCGGCCCGCTCGTCATCATGCTGACGGTGCCGCTCGGGTTCGCCGGCGCGGTGCTTGCAATGTGGTTGAACGCAAAGTTTGGTACCGGCGGCACGCTCAACATCTATAGCCGGATCGGACTGGTCATGCTGGTCGGGTTGATTACCAAGAACGGTATTCTCATCGTCGAGTTTGCCAACCAGCTACGCCGCAAGGGTATGGAGCGCGCCGAAGCCATCATCGAAGCTTCGTCATTGCGGTTACGGCCGATTCTGATGACGGCACTGGCAACCGTACTCGGCGCCTTGCCGCTGGCATTGTCCTCGGGTGCCGGGGCCGAGGCGCGCGCCGCGATCGGCTGGGTTATCGTCGGCGGAATGTCGGTGGGTACGCTGCTGACCCTGTTCATTATTCCTGTCGCCTACTCGCTGATCGTGCGCAAGGTGCACATGATTCCCGAAGAGCGCGAAGTAGCGGAGATGGCTGCCGGCG
>LJTS01000071.1 GCA_001304425.1 Betaproteobacteria bacterium SG8_40 | reverse complement strand
CATGCCGCGCGTGGCGAACCCACCGAACGGAACTGTTCGGACTGAACGTTGCCCGCATCGAATGTGCCGTTAACGAAGAAATTCTCCCCGAGTACGCCAAGCGTTTCGTATTCCTCGTCGAAGACGTTGTGAAACTTGACAAAAACCTGCAGCGCCCGGGTGGCCTGATACCGCGCGTCGAGATTGACCAGACCGTATCCGTCGATTTTCCCGCTGGCATCCTGATTGTTCTCGTCGCCGCGCGCATACTGGTCGCTGAAATAATTGAATGTCGCTCCGGCCGACCACTTCTCCAGGAAGGCATAGTCGGCGCGCAACTTGAACGCGTGCTCCGGGATACCGGGAATCTTGTTGCCCGGAGTCACCTGTATGTCGCCATTACCGTCCGCCGTCGAGTTGTTCGGACTGTTGATGGTGAAGGCCGATTCGTACGTGGCGCTGACATAGGCGTAATTGGCAAGCAGCGTAAGATTGCCGGCAGCATAGGAACCGCCGAGTTCAAGACCACGCCGGCGCGTCTTGCCGATATTGTCGAAGTAGCCCGCGTTGATGGCCGCACCTCCGGCACTGATGAACTGGATGTCGTCATCGAGGTCTGTGTTGTAAATCGCGGCACTCCAGCCAAATGCCTGGTTGAGCTTGCCGCGCGCGCCCGCTTCGATGGTTTTCGACACAACTTTTTCCAGCGGCGGATCGGCGAGGACGCGCATGCCTTCACTGTATGACGCGTAGGTCGTAAGTGCGGGTGAGGGATTGACGTTGATGCCGACGGCGGGATTGAAACGGTTGAACGTGTGGTTACCGTTCAATTCGGGTTCCAGACCGGTACGATCCTCGATTTTTATCTTGGCGTAGTTGTAACGCCCGGCCAGCGTCAGTGTGACGATATCAGTCAGCTCCATCGTGTCGGTGAAGAACAACCCGTAATACGCATTGGTTGCATCGACGTCGGTTTCCAGTGCGAAAGCGTCGACCGCCACAGTGCCACGCTCGTTGGTAAACAAGGCGTTCTGTTCTTCCTGCCGGAACCGCGTATCGCCCAGATCGGCGCTGACGCCAAAGGTCAGGGAATTTTCCTTGCCCGCCAGTGCATCCAGCAGCGTCATCTGCAGCGTCCCGCCATAGCCGGTAGTCTCGGTCTTGCTGCGATCGTTGATGCCGGTGCAGGGTGCATCCGGATCCGTACCATCGCAACTGTTATTCGAAACACCGTCGTAGTCATCATTCACATTACTGCTGAAATTGATGTTCTCGTAGTCCCGCAAGTAGACATCGCCGGCGATAAAGCGGGTTTCACTGAGAAAGTGGCTACCCTTGGCGTTCAGGAACAACACCTTGTTCTGATTCCGGTCGGGCCAGGTGTAGGCTTGCTTGCGGTTGTCGAGAAACGAAACCGGCAATGCCTGCGTGCCCTGCAGATCGTTATCGGCAACCATGACGCTCACGTCGAAATCCGTCTCCGCATCCTCACGGCCGAACTTGCCGAACAACTGGCGCACTTCACTGGGCGAGTAGTCGCGCCAGCCGTCCTCGTCAAACAGGGTGCCGGCGACGTACCAGTCGTTTTTCTCGCCGTGACCGCCATACTCGACCTGCGCGGACTTGCGCCCCCAGGAGCCGCCCAGCGCCGTCACTGAACCACCCGGGTATTGAAATCCGGACTTGGTATTGATCGACAGCGCGCCACCGAGCGTGTTGAGCCCGAACACCGGATTTGAACCGGGGATCAGGTTGATGGTGGAAACCGCATTCTGCGGCACGAGATCCCAGTTGATGGCGTCACCGAAAGGTTCGTTGATGCGAACCCCATCCATGAACACGGACAGGCCCTGCGGCGTCCCGAGCAGGGGCGAAGCGGTCAGGCCGCGAAAGCTGACGTCGGGCTGGAACGGATTGTTCTGCCCGTTATTGACCGTCACCGAGGTGAGATTCTGCTCGAGAAACTCGCCGACGTTGGTACTTTTCTGGGTTTCGATTTCTTCGCCTGTCTTCACCTGAACGTTTGCAGGAACCTGATCCACCGGCGTACCCAGTCCCGGCAGCGGTGTTGTTCCAACTATTTCGATCGTCGCCGTCTCGAGTGCGGATATCGATTCCTCCGCATACGCGGCCGCGCCGGAAAACATCAGCAATGCCAACGCCCCACCCCATGAATACCTGATCAACACCGGCTACTCCCCTCTAGTCTTTTATTCGTCAGTACCTTGTTCGTCATGGCGACCCGACACCCCGCAGGCCACGCGCAATCGCAATGCGTGGATGCAAACCGCGCCCAGGTGCCCGACTAGAGTCATGTTAACCCACGAAGAAAGCTAATTCGTTGTTTTGGAATCGGGAATTTTTCCTGACTTGCGTCGGCAGATCACCTGCCGGGGCGTTGCGGGGTCCGTGCTCGTGGCGGCCCGCGGTCATCAGCACACCGGGGCGCTGTGCACGAAGCACCCCGCGGCTCGGTTCGCTTTCGCCCGCTCACCCGGCGCGTCTATAATTTCGACGTGAATTCCTGAGGAGCGATCGATGAGCAGCGGACAAATAGAGGCATTGGTTTTCGACGTATTCGGCACCGTTGTGGACTGGCGCGGCAGCATCACACGCGAAGGCCGTGCGCTGGGTGAACGCAAGGGCATCAAGTTCAACTGGGCGCGCCTGGCAAACGCCTGGCGCGCCGGCTACGCGCCGGCAATGGACCGGGTACGGCGTGGTGAGTTGCCATGGATGAACATCGATCAGTTGCATCGGCTGATACTCGACGAGTTGCTGGTGAAGTTCAGGATCGAAGGCCTGACCGAGGAAGACAAGGACCATTTCAACCGCGCCTGGCACCGGCTGAAGCCGTGGCCCGATTCCGTCCGTGGCCTGAAACGACTGAAAAAGAAGTTCGTCATTTCGACGCTTTCCAACGGCAACATGTCCTTGCTTACCAACATGGCGAAGAATGCCGGCTTGCCATGGGACTGCATCATCTCGGCGGAATTGTTCAACCACTACAAGCCGGACCCCGAAACCTATCAGGGCGCGGCGAAAATGCTGGGCTTTCCGCGCGAGAACGTAATGCTCGTCGCCGCGCACAAGGACGATCTGCGGGCGGCCCAGCGGTCCGGCTTGCGCGCGGCCTTCGTAGCGCGCCCCAAGGAAATGCCGCCGAGCATCAAGCTGGACTTGTCGCCCGACAGCGCCTTCGACTATAACGCCACCAGCATGATCGACCTGGCGGATCAACTGGGCGCCTGAAAAAGGCGACTGCCAGCGCAATCGGACCGAATGCAAGCGCCCCCTCAACGACTGCGCGTGTGGGACCTGCCCGTGCGCATATTCCATTGGGCGCTGGTGGCACTGGTGGTGTCACAGATCGTGACCGTCAGCATCGGCGGCAACGCGATGGAATATCACGTGCTGGGTGGCTACGCGATTCTGTCGCTGGTCGCATTCCGCATTGTCTGGGGTCTGATCGGCACACGGGCTGCACGTTTCACAAACTTCGTCCGCGGGCCGCGCGCAGTCCTGCGCTACGCGCTCTCCCTGAACCGCGCCGATGTCGAACATCATCCCGGGCACAACCCTCTGGGCGGCTGGTCCGTGATGGCGATGCTTGCAAGCCTGGTGGTGCAGGCGGTGAGTGGACTGTTTGCCGACGACGAGATCATGACGACCGGCCCGCTGTGGAAATACGTCTCCGAGGACACCGCCAGCCTGTTCAACGTCATTCATGAGACAAACGCACTGGTGTTGCTGACGCTGATCTGCGTCCATCTCGCCGCCATTCTTTTCTACCTGGTCAGAAAGAAGCAGAACCTGATTGTGCCGATGTTCACCGGCAGCAAGCCGGTTTCCGGTCCCGATGCCGAATCGTTACGACCACTGGAAGGAACCCTGCGCGCAATCGTTGTTCTGACAATATGTGCCGCGGTAACCCTGGCTATCGTCACAATCTGAGCAGCCGCGATCTCATGCGGCAACACCCAGTAATGGATCGAGGTTAACAGGCGGCCGCGAAACTTTCGCAGGGATCAGCGCCGTGCAGGTTTCGCTTCGGGGGCGGGCAATCAGCGTTTCGCCGGGCGGCGATAGTTGGCGACATGCGCCGGCAAGGGGACTTTCGGGTCGAGTCGCACGTCCGGCACCGCAACCGGATCGCGGACAGGGAAATCCAGCGTGCCGGCCCAGATCGGCAAGGCATAATCTTCTTCGTCGTCCTGCGGCGGGCCCGTGCGAACCTTGGCCGACGCTTCCACGATGTCCATGCGCAGCACGGTTGTCTGTTCCAGTTCGGCGGACGTGACGGGGCGCAAGGTCTCCCAGCGCCCGGGGACAACCTGATCCGACACGATCTTCAGCGCCCGCTCCTTGTCGGCGGTGGCCACCGGCTCCGCAGAGCCGAGCAGGACCACGGAGCGATAATTCACCGAGGAATGCATTCCGGAACGCGCGAGCACAAGGCCGTCAACGAGGGTCACCGTCACGCAAATCGCCTCGGCGGAGGCGAGTGCATTGAGCATCCTCCCCTGCGCCGAGCCGTGCAGGTACAACACACGATCGTCCCGGCCATATACGGTCGGCAAGACGTACGGCTGGCCATTGGCGACAAAGCCGATATGGCATACGAACGCCTCGTCCAGTATCGCCGCAACGGTTTCGAAATCGTGGTGGCCACGAGTCGGATAACGATGCAACTCGGTCCTGCTGGATTTCAGTTCGTCGTTCATGGTCGTTCACCGATAAGAAAAAAAAGCCGCGCTCGCGAGCGCGGCTTCCTGTGCCCGTCACTGAATACGGCCAGGATCGGCCGATGCAGCAACCGCTGTTTCGGGATCGATTACTTGTTGCGGTACTTGTCATGGCAAGCCTTGCACGCCTGCCCCGCCTCGCCCAGTTGATCCTTCGCAGCATCAAAATTTCCGGTCCTGGCCACTTTCTCCAACGCCGTTACTTCCTGCTGCATCTTGTCGAGCTTCGCCTTGAAGTCGTCCATTTCCAGCCAGATCTCCGGCTTTGCCTTGGTGTCACCCGTTTCCGACCCCGGCGTGAAGCCCTCCAGCGGCAGCTTGCTCATGAACGCAACAATCTCCGCGTTACGGGCAAACTCCTCAGCGTCGTAGGGCTTCTTGCCCTTGGCCATGGCTGCCATCGAACCAAAGTTCCAGCCGATCACCTTGAACACGCCCTGCCGGTACTTGATCGCATCCTCAGCTTTCTGGGCCATTGCGTACTGCGCGCACGTTACAAAGATGCCAGCGAGCAACAAAGACAATACACGCTTCATGCTGTCCTCCGGTTTGTTGTTGGTAAACCTGGTTCCGGACCAACTGTAGTTGTGGTACCGGAAAAAACGCTGACGGGAGTCTGCCTGCTTTTCCCCCTTTGATGAACTCAGCGCCTCAGAAGCCATAGTATCAACGTCACCACTGCCGAAATCAACAGCCCCGTGGTGATCGGGAAGAAGAACTGAAATCCGTCACGCTGGATATGGATGTCGCCGGGCAAACGGCCCAGCCCCAAACGTGACAACCACGGCCAGAGCACACCGGCCATCACCAGCACAAGCCCGATACCTATCAACCAGCGCGACATTGCGATCAGCCTTTCTGCCCCGCGCTGCTGCCGGCACGCTCCCGGTGACGTTCCAGCGCCCAGGCAACGTGCTCGCGCACCAGTGCGGATGGATGATCGGCGCGCGAGCGCAGCGACGCCAGGACTTCCGGCGACGTCGGCGCATTGCCCAAAGCACAGGCAATATTACGCAACCAGCGCTCGTGCCCGATGCGTCGAATGGCGCTGCCGCGTGTGTTGCGGTCGAACGCCTGTGCATCCCAGCCGAACAAGGTGACCAACAGCGAAGCGTCGAGTTCATGGCGCACTTCGAAATCCGGCAGCGTGGATTTCTGCGCGAATCGGTTCCACGGACACACCAGCTGGCAATCGTCACAACCGTAGATGCGATTTCCCATCAGCGGCCGCAATTCGACGGGTATGGATCCCTTGTGCTCGATGGTGAGATAGGAAACGCAACGTCGTGCATCCAGTGTGTATGGGGCGATGATGGCTTTCGTCGGACAGACGTCGATGCAGCGGGTACACGTTCCGCAATGCTCCGCCTGCGGCTCATCCACGGGCAGGTCGAGATCGGTATAGATCTCGCCGAGGAAAAACCACGATCCGGCTTCACGGTTCAACAGTAGCGTGTGCTTGCCCCGCCAGCCGGTACCGGCTTTCACCGCCAGTTCGACTTCCATGACCGGTGCGCTGTCGGTAAAAACGCGGTAACCGAATTCGCCGACGGCATTTCGAATCCTCTGCGCCAGCGTTTCGAGCCGCTTGCGCAACACCTTGTGGTAGTCACGCCCCAGCGCGTAACGCGCGACATAGGCGCTCTCCGGGTTCGCGAGTACATCCTCGGCGCCAACCGCCCGGGCGGGCATGTAGTTCATGCGCACGCTGATCACGCGCCGCGTTCCGGCAACCAGTTCGGACGGTCGCGTACGTCGTGTTCCGTGCGCGGCCATGAAGTCCATGTCGCCGTGGTAACCCTCGTCGAGCCAGTCCTTGAGCCGGGACTCCGCCACGGACAGATCGCAGTCCGCGATTCCCGCCTGTTCAAAACCGAGTTCGCGCGCCCATTTCCTGACATCGTCGCGCAGCCGAATCTGCTCCGCTCCGGTCATCTCGCCTCGGTGACGGGGCCCGCGTCCTGCGCCGGGGTGTCCGCCAATATTTCATCCAGAAATCGGGTTTCGCCGTGCTGCATCAGAAAAAACTCCGTTTCAGGGACGCCGGCACGGGCAAGCGATTGCGCCAACATCTCGGGGGGCTCGTCAAGGCGTTCGTCGGTCAAGCGAAATGTGCCCCAGTGCATGCCCACCGAATAACGCGCACGCAAGTCAAGATGCGCCTGCACCGCTTCATCCGTGTTTACGTGCATCGTCTTCATGAACCAGCGCGGCTCGTAGGCACCCACCGGGATCATCGCCAGGTCAAACCCGCCGAACCGTTGACCAAGGTCGTAAAGATCCGCTGAATAACCGAAATCGCCGCCAAAGAAAATGCGACGTTTCCCGTACTCGATGACCCATCCGCCCCACAAGGTTCGGTTTCGGTCCCACGGCGTGCGTGCACTCCAGTGCTGTACCGGAACGAAATGGAAGGTCATGCCCGAGCGTTCGACGGCGTCACCCCAGTCGTGCTCGCTGACGTTGCCGATGCCGTTCTCCGTCGCCCAGGCAAGCAGATTCAGCCCGACAAGGAAGCGCGGCGGCCCGCCTTTCTGTCGGCTGAGCTGCTGCAGCGTTGCCCGGTCGAGGTGGTCGTAGTGGCTGTGGGATATCAGAACCACGTCGATGTGCGGCAACTCCTCGACCGACATCGGCGGCGCGACGTATCGCTTCGGGCCAATCGAGGAAAACGGCGAAGCGCGCCCGCTCAGGTGCGGGTCGGTCATGATGTTCAGCCCGCCCCACTGGATCAGGAAGGTGTCATGGCCGAGCCAGGTCAGCGTGTCAGCACTCCGGTTGCCCGCGAGAAACGCAACGTCGGGGCGAAGCAGCGCAAAACCATAGCCCTCTTGCGGGTCCGCCGGTACGCCCTCGCGCCAGCGCCGCCATTGCCATTTCCAGAAACTGTTTTTCGGCGGATGCGGATATCGGTTGATGAAACCGTCCTTGGTGTGATGTGATTTCACGGGACTATAATGCGGGTTGCTGTAGCAGGCAGAAAGTGCGGCCGAACTGACGACAAGAATGACGGCGAACAGGCGCATTCAGGATTCTTTGTCGGCGTGCGTCAATGTTGTACCTTGCTATCGATATTCCACGAACAAACGTCCGCGGACGGGTTCTCGAAACCGGTATTCTGCCACCGGCGCATTTTCATCGCGCATGCGCCGGCACTGTATGCGTCTAAAAACCCTAAAGCCATCTGAAGAGGAACCATCATGAACAAAACCAGAAAGCCATCGGTCGGCGTCATCGGCCTCGGTTCTATGGGAATGGGCGTTGCCCGAACGCTCGTATCGAAAGGCTTTCCAACGCACGCTTTCGATATTCGCGCAAAGGCGCGCAACGCCTTCGAGAAAGCCGGCGGAACGGCGCATCGCAGCCCGGCGGAGATGGCAGCGGAGTGTGACGTCGTGATCGTGCTCGTCGTCAATGCGAAACAAACGAGTGACGTGCTGTTCGGCAAGAACGGTGCCGCTGCCGCCCTTAAACCCGGCAGTGTGGTGATCGCCAGCGCGACGGTCGCGCCCGATTTCGCGGAATCGCTCGGTGAGTACCTGCAAGCCCATGGATTGCTGATGATCGATGCGCCGGTGTCCGGCGGCGCGGCCCGCGCCGCGAAAGGCGAGTTGTCGATCATGGCTTCGGGCGAGCAGAAGGCGTTCCGCAAGGCCAGGCCAGTGCTCGACGCGATCGCCGTGAAGGTATATCGGTTGGGCGATACCCCGGGAATGGGATCCAAAGTCAAGATGATCAATCAGTTGCTTGCCGGCGTGCACATTGCCTCGGCGTGCGAGGCGATTGCTCTGGGCATTCGCACCGGCGCCGACCCGGCCGTGCTGTATGAAGTCATATCCAACAGCGCCGGTTCATCCTGGATGTTCCAGAACCGCGTGCCGCATATTCTTGAAGGCGATTACACCCCGCTTTCCGCGGTCAGTATTTTCGTCAAGGACCTCGGGATCGTGCTCGACACCGCAAAATCGATGAGCTTTCCGGCCCCGCTGACAGCCGCCGCACACCAGCAGTACCTCGCCGCGGCCGGTGCCGGACTGGCGGGTGACGGTGATCAAGGTTTCCCAGCAACTGTCCGGTATCGAGTTGCCCAAAGCACGCCGCAAGAAAGCACGCACGGCGAAACGCCGCTGAAACCGCGCCGGCGCGAAACGCCGCGGGAACCTCAATTCCAGGGGACCACGGCAGCCCCGGGATCGACGCCCTGATCAGATATGGTCGTTCTCGAGACGCTCTTCGAGCGTGTAGAGAATGATCGCCACCTGAATCAGGTTGGGGTTCAGGTCGAGGGCGCGCCGGAAATACTCCGCCGAACGCCGCGCATCCGACCGCTCCAGCCAGATTTCGCCGCAGCTTTGCATTGCGCCGAAATGATACGGGTTGAGGTGAATGGCTTGCTGATAATCGGCTAGCGCGCGATCATAATCGCCAAGGTGGCTGTACGCATCGCCGCGCTTGTTCCACGCCTCGGCAAACCCGGGCTCATAGGAGATGATCTCGTCGAGCGTTTCGATCGCCTCTTCGATTTCACGCTGCCTTATCATCTGGATGCTCGACTGAAAAAGGCGGTTGACGGTGCGATCGGTAGAGCGCAACCATAATCCCCACAACGCCTGCTCCGCCATTCCGCGAACCAGCGGTTCGTGATCGTGCAGCCGCTGCAGCATGTAGGGCACATCCTCGGCAGTCCCGACCTCGGCGAGCCGCGCCAGGCCTTCGCGGCGCTCGCTGCTGTCCCGGCTGTCGAGCTGCGCCAGAGCCTCTTCGCGAGAGAGCGTTTCACCCCACCCCGCGGCAAGCAGCGGCATACCGGCAAATAAGAGCCACACCGCTGCCAGAAACAGACTAGATCGCATCGCCGCCGCCCTCCCCGAGAGCACGCCTGATAGAGTCGATACTCTTGCTGACGTCCCGCATGTTCGGATTGATAGTCAACGCACGCTCGAAGTAACCAAGAGCGCGCCGGTATTCGCGCTTTCTCAACATCAGCTGCCCATAACCTGAGAGAGCTCCGAAATGATATGGTTCCCTCTCGAGGACCTTCTCGACATCGGCGATCGACCGGTCATCCTCGCCGACGATGTAGTAAACCGTCGCCCGCTTGTTCCACGCTTCGGCAAAGTCGGGCGCCAATCGAATCAGCGCGCTGAAACTGCGAACAGCGGCGGCATAATGTCCTGCCTGCATCTGTTCGATACCACGCTGCAACATCCGGTCATGCAACGCGTTCCCCGAGCGGCTCCAGACTTTCCAGATCGCGTCCTCGGCCAGCTTGCGCACCAGCGCGTCGGCATCATAGAGAGCGCTGTACAGCAACGGCAGATCTTCCCTGTTTCCGACGCTCCCCAAGGCGATGTAGGCGCCCCGGCGAACGTCCGGATCCGCATCTTCAAGCCCCTGCAGAACCTGCTCTCGGGTAAGCTCGCCCGGTACGCCCTGCGCACCGCAGTGCACCGGCACAACAAGGGAGCAGGCGCAAAAAACCACCATGACAAGCATGGCAGGCATTCCGGTCGTGGCAGTCGCTGCCAACATGGTTACAATGGCTGGTTCCCGTTGATAGCAAAATACTACCCCCTGTAAGCCCTCATATAAACAGGACTGGACAAACAGAACCATGAAACGTCTTCTTATAGCCATGCTCGCAACCGCCGCCTGCGGCGTCCAGGCCGCGCCCTACCCACTCGGAACCATGACGTGCGATGACATCGGCGCCTTTGCCTCGGAGGCGATGGGATGGCGGAAATCCCATGTCAGCCGCGAGGAAGCGCGCATAAAACTCGATGAAAGGGATTACGGTGACCCGGTCGAGAAGAAAAACCTCGTCATTATTCTGGACCTGGTTTACGGCAACTACGGAAATAACTGGACGGTTGAAAGTGCCGGAAATGTCATGCGCTCCGATTGCCTCAAGGGCCGTGATCAGTAACCACCGCCTGGCAGCGACCTCGCCACGGCACGCAACAGCGCAGCATCCTGCGTCAACGGCATTGTTCCGCAGTTCCCTTCTTTGCCCTGTTATCCCGGCAACAGCAAAGGAAAACGCATCATGAGTTTCCACATACCTTGCCCTGCCGAACCTGGCATGCCGCTCGCCGAAGTCGACACACCCGCCCTGCTGCTCGACATGGAAGCGTTCGACAGCAATCTCGATCGCATGGATGCATCGCTCGCGGGCAGGAATGTCCGTGTGCGCCCCCACGCCAAGTCGCACAAATGCCCGGAAATCGCCTTGCGGCAGATGGCGCACGGTGCGGTCGGCGTTTGCTGCCAGAAAGTCACCGAAGCGGAGGCCATGTTCGCTGGCGGAATACCGGACGTGCTGATCAGTAACCAGGTGGTGGGGCCGCGCAAGATCGCGCGCCTGATCGCCCTGGCGCAACGCGGCCGCGTCAGCGTGCTGGTCGACGATGCATCGAACGTCGCCGCCCTCAACGAGGCTGCCGCACAACACAAAGTATCGCTTAACGTGCTGGTTGAAATCGATGTCGGAGCAAAACGTTGCGGAGTGGCTCCGGGCGAGCCCGCCCGCGCACTCGCCGCGCAGGTCGCATCGAGCGGCAACCTTCACTTCAGGGGCATTCACGCCTATCAGGGTGCCGCCCAGCACGTGCGCTCGATTGAAGAACGCCGTTCACTGATCGCCCGGGCTGTGGAAATGGTCAGCGACACGATCGCGCTGTTGCGCGCCGACGGACTTGACTGCGAGATCGTTACCGGTGCCGGCACGGGCACCTACCTGATGGAAGCCGCAAGCAAGGTCTACAATGAAATACAACCCGGCTCCTACGTATTCATGGATGCCGACTACGCAAGAAATCTTGGCGAGGACGGCAAGCCAGTACACACATTCGCGCACAGCCTGTTCGTATGGACCAGCGTCCTTAGCCATGCCAAGCCCGGGCGCGCGATC
>LJTS01000114.1 GCA_001304425.1 Betaproteobacteria bacterium SG8_40 | reverse complement strand
CATGAGGTCGGAAAACTGGCCCATTTCGCGCGCGACACTGGCACAGGCCTTCTTTTCCATCGCCCTGTATCGCCTGACGACCTCATGACCCAGTTCGGTCACCCTGGCGCCACCGCCCTGCGCGCCGCCGGTCAGGGTTTCCACCAGCGGCGACTTGAAGCTCGCATTCATCGTGTCGACAAGCAACCACGCACGCCGGTAGGACATTCCCAGTTTGCGCGCGGCAGCCGAGATCGATCCGCTTTCGGCAATCGCATCGAGAAGGTCAGCCTTTCCCGGCCCCATCGCAATTGACTTTCGAAAGCTGATGCGCAGCTGCGGCCTGAGTGTCGATTCCGCAGATGTGTGCCCCGGTCTGGACTCGTCCACAATCGTCATCGTCCCATTCACGACCAGCGGTCGGCAGCCGCATCGTCGCTGGCGCGCGCGTCTACCCACCGTGCACCTTCCGGCGTGACTTCTTTCTTCCAGAATGGCGCACGCGTCTTGAGGTAATCCATCAGGAACTCACAGGCCTCGAAGGATTCGCCGCGATGTGCGCTGGTCACCACCACCAATACAATCTGATCGAGAGGTTTGAGCGTGCCGACCCGGTGCACCACCAGCGCGTCGTAGATATCCCAACGCTGCCGAGCCTGCGCCACAATTTCTTCCAGTGACTTTTCCGTCATTCCGGGATAGTGCTCGAGCGTCAGAGTCGCCACCGCGTCGCCCTCGTTGAGGTCCCGCACAATGCCGACAAAACTGGCTACCGCACCGATAGCCGGATTGCCTTCGCGCAACTTCGCGATCTCGGCACCGACGTCGAAATCCTCATGCTGCACCCGTACCGGCATGCGATCAACCTCCCGTGACGGGCGGAAAGAAAGCGATCTCCTCGCCGCCGCTGATGCGGGTCTCCGGCGCCGCCATATCCTGATTGACCGCCACCCGCACGGCCTTGCCAACGCCGAGTTCCGCCGCCCATGCGCCCCCCCTGCTGCGCAGGAATCCGGCGAGAGCACCTACGGTGTCGACGCCCTCCGGCAGCACAATCTCTTCCTCGCCTTTCCCCAGTGCCTCGCGTAGTCGCGCGAAATAGAGAACCTTGACGGTTGCGGTTTGCGTTTCGTTCGCCTTCATAATGTCATTCTACTCCTGAGATTCGGGATCGAAATCTGCCGCGCTCGCGAGTACGAACGCGGCGATGTTCCGGTAGTCGTCCAGAGCAAACTGCGGCATCGTCGTATCCACCACCTCGTCCGTGGCAATTGCGACGATATGCGGATCGTCCTGAAACAGAAATGGCGCTCCATGTGCCTTGCGATGAATTTCCAGTTTCGGGATCGGTTGCTTCTTGAAGCCCTCGACGAGCACGATGTCACAAGGCGACATCCGTCGCAGTTGCTGCGGCAACTCCGGTTCGGGTTGACCGCCGGTTTCGTGCATCAGGACCCAGCGGCTCGCAGACGTCAGCATGACTTCTGTCGCGCCTGCCTGCCGATGCCGGTAGGAATCCTTGCCCGGCTGGTCGACATCGAACGCATGATGCGCGTGTTTGACCAGCGAGACACGCAGGCCCTGCTTCACCAGAACCGGGATCACGTTCTCGATCAGGGTTGTCTTGCCGCTTCCGGAATAACCGGCAAATCCGAACACTTTCATTACAGGATTTCTTCCATTCGCCCGTTCATCATGTGCAGGCGCACCACGCCCGGCAGGCCAAGCAGGTCACGATCGTGACATGCGATCAGCAACCGATCAGGCTCGTGACCATTTCCCTTCCTCTTTCGTCCAGGTTGGCTTTCGGCTCGTCAAGAAGATACAGGACGGGGTCAAGGGCGTGGGCACGGGCGAGCGCTACACGCTGCTTTTCCCCCGCCGACAGCGCACGTGACGGGCGATCGACCAGCCCACCGAGCCCGGCCCATTCGATGGCGTCAGCAATGCGCCGCTTCGCTTCGGCCCTCGCAACCCCTGCCGCCTTCAGGCCATATCCGATGTTCGCGTGCAGCGAAGTCGAGAAAAGCAGCGGATGGTGATGCACGAAGCCGATCCGGCGGCGCACGCTCTGCGGATACTGCGCAAGATCGATTGCCTCGCCATCAAATTGAAATGCCGCACAACTCGCCCGGTCCAGCCCTGCGAGAACGCGCAACAGTGTTGTCTTGCCGGCGCCATTCGGGCCCGAAAGGAGGTAAATGCGCCCGCGCGCCAGGCGCAGCCGGTTGACATCGAGAATCACCTGCGCACCGATGCTCCGCTTCAATCCGTGGCAGGAAACGACGACGCGATCATGCGCATCGCGATCGCCTGCCCCGTCACGCAGTGCCACCGGTACTGTGGATGCCATGTTCATTGCGGTTGCGCTCCCGCGCCCTGCGCCCACGACATCGCGAAATTGACTCCCAGGGCCAGCACCATCAGCACGATTCCGAGTGCCACGCCCTGCGCGAACTCGCCCTTGGTGGTCTCAAGCGCAATCGCCGTTGGCATGTTGCGGGTCATTCCGGCTATGTTTCCGCCTACCATCAGGGCGCATCCAACCTCCGAGATTACGCGCCCGAACCCGTTGAACAGCGCCGCCATGACTCCGAAACGCACTTCGGTCAGAACGGTCAAGGCAGTACGCCATCTGCCCGCGCCAAGGACGATGGCGGTTTCGCGAACCCGCGCATCCGCCCCCTGCACCGCGGAGAGCGTGAAAGCCACCAGGATGGGGGCCGCAATAAGCATCTGGCCGATCATCATCGCAGTTTGCGTGAACAACAGATGCAGCGATCCCAACGGCCCTTGCCGAGACAACAGCATGTAGAGCAGCAGACCAACCACGACCGTTGGAAACGCAAACAACGCCTGTGTGACAACTACGATAATGCGCCTGCCGGGAAAGCGTTGCGTTGCGAGCAAATAGCCGACAGCGATCGCCACCGGCGACATCAGCAACAAGGCACCGACCGAAATCTTCAACGAGACCCAGACGATGCGCCACAATTCGGCGTCGCCGGCAAACAGGAGCCGCAAAGCCTGCCGTGTGGTCTCGATCAGTTCCATTTGACGCTACGGCGCGGCGTTTGGGAAAAACAGCTGCTTGCCGTCGACCTTGAACTCGCTGATGGCCTGTTGGCCTTGCGAAGAGGTCAGCCAGTCGATAAAGCGCATCGCTGCATCGAAATTGATATCGGGATACTTCGCCGGATTCACCGCCATCACGCCGTATGGATTGAACAGGCGGGGATCGCCCTGCACCAGGATTTCCAGGTCGACCTTGTCTTTCATCGCGTAAAACGTCGCGCGGTCGGTAAGCGCATAGGCACTCAACTCGGATGCCATCAACAGCACTTCACCCATGCCTCTGCCCGCGGAGCGATACCCCGAGTTCCCGGTGGGCTGCTTGCCGAGCTCCGACCAGTATCTCAATTCCATCTTGTGGGTTCCGGAATCGTCGCCACGGGATACGAACACCGACCGGGCATCCATGATCTTGCCAAAGGCTTTGACGGCGTCCCGCCCTCCGCGTAACGCCGCCGGATCGACAAGAGGTCCGACGATGACGAAGTCGTTGTACATCACGTCACGCCGGTTAACGCCGTGTTCCTGTTCGATAAAACGATCCTCGTCGGGTCGGCTGTGCACCAGCACCACGTCGACGTCGCCATTTTCGCCAAGCTTTAGCGCCTTCCCGGTTCCGACACTGATCACGATCACCTTGATTCCGTGCGCCGCCTCAAACCGCGGCAACAGATAACCGAGCAGCCCGGAATTATCGGTACTGGTTGTCGTTGCCAGCCTGAGATCGCGTGCCAGGACATTGCCCGCGGTAGCGGCCAGCATCCCGGAACAGACAATGGCGATCGTCAGCCAACGCCATCCACGCCACATGCTCTTTCTCCTTAGCATCGTTCGGCCCGCACCGGTTCAAAAGCACGATTTTACGAGGCCGTTATATTTCGACTGATATATCGCTATGCATTATCGCAGAATCCGCCAAGCGCTGGTTTCGTTGAAACGGAAATGAGTTGGCATCCAGGGAAGCCTGGATCACCGGGCGCGGAGAGCATCCGCGCCTTGTCCGTAGCGGCGCGCGCCTCTTGCGAAGCGCTGCCTTAGCCGACTACCGCAATGTCAGGATTTGACCTCGTTGAGCCATAGTTCGTGATGCTCCTTGGCCCAGGTTTCGTCTACGTATCCGGTGCGCATCGCCTTGTAGGCGCCTTCGGTACCGATAGTGCCCATGTAGATGTGGCCGAGCGATGCCGCGACAAACAACAACGCGCCAACGCCATGCACAATGTTGGCAATCTGCATGGTGAAACGCGTTTGCTCGAAATTGGGGAAATTCAGTATCAGGCCCGATGCGCCTACCACCAGTCCGAGCAACGCCACACCGCCCCAGAACCAGCCTTTTTCCGCGGCGTTGTACTTGCCCGACGGAACGTGCGCCTTGCCGCTGAGCACTTGCGGCGCTTTCTTCAGCCACTCCCAATCGATGCCATGCCAGATGTTGTCTCGCACGAATACGATGAACATGCAGGCCACGCAGAAGATGAACAGCGGCCCGACAATGTTGTGCACGTTCTTGGCAATGGTGGCAAACCACGCGAAACCCGCGTGCCCGATCACCGGAATCAGGATATGTTTTCCGAACAGCAGCAGCACGCCTGTGACGGCGAGGACGACGAATGCAATCGCCGTTGACCAGTGAATCGCACGTTCCCAGGAGCTGAAACGCTGCACCAGTTTGCCAGTCGGCTGTCCGTGCAACTTCAACGGCCCCTTCAATCCATAGAAAAGAGCGATCGCGATCGGCACCAGGATCAGCAACAGCCCGCCGATCAGCGTAATCGGTCCATTGCGAATCTGCCGCCACGTCTCGCCCGCCGACTGGATCAGCACGCCGGCCTCGCGTCCCGTCGCCTGCGTTGAATGGGCCGCGCCCGACCGCACCCCGCGCCATACGGGCGCGTTGTTCAGTGGCTGCTGAGCCTGTCGGTTGACCTGTTGCTGCGCGGAATCGGTGGCAACGGCGGCATCATCTGCAACCGCGATCGCCGCCGCGCCGCCCAACGCGCTGCAAACGACCAACCAGATTGCAACCAACAATGTGCGTACCATCGTCAGGCACCCCCCGGCCGCATGTATTCGCTCTGCAGTTTGTTACGCCGCTTGATTTCCCGCTCCCAGTTTTCCCGCTTGCCGTCGAACGCCTCGCTTTGCCAGGCCGGCGTATCGGGTTTTCCTGCGTAGCTTCCACCTTCGTAACGCGCTTCCTGCGGAAACTCCCCGCACCCGGCCTGCAAACCGGCAGCAAGTGCCAAGGCAACCAGAGAACTTGTCCGTCTCACGATGATTGCTCCGCTTTCCCGGTGGCAGACCCGGCGTCCGACTGCTTATCAGGTTTGCCGTATGCAGTGCCCCAACCCCAGACTTCCGAACCCTTTCCCCGAACCGTTACCCGCTCGCGATAGATATCGGCCAGCACGTCACCATCACCACCGAGCAACGCCTTGGTCGAACACATCTCCGCGCAGATCGGCAATTTCCCCTCCGACAACCGGTTGCGTCCATACTTGGCGAACTCCTCCTGGCTGCCGTTTTCTTCCGGCCCGCCAGCACAGAAGGTGCACTTGTCCATCTTGCCGCGCGCCCCGAACCAGTCCGTCGAGCGCCCGTCCGGCGCGCTGGCGTTGGATGCGGGAAACTGCGGCGCGCCAAACGGGCACGCGTAAAAACAGTAACCGCAGCCGATGCACAAGTCCTTGTCGTGCAATACGACGCCGTCTTCCGTCTTGTAGAAACAATCGACCGGGCACACCGCCATGCACGGTGCATCCGAGCAATGCATGCAGGCTACCGACATCGACTTCTCGGCACCTACCTGCCCGTCGTTGATGGTGACGACACGGCGGCGGTTAATGCCCCAGGGCACTTCGTGTTCGTTCTTGCACGCAGTGACGCAGCCGTTGCACTCGATACAGCGCTCCGCGTCACACAGAAACTTCATCCTTGCCATTTGCCAGATCTCCTTGAGCTTGTTCCGTGCGCCCCGGCCCTATGCCGGTTCCACCTGGCACAGCGATGTCTTGGTTTCCTGCATCATCGTGACGATGTCGTAACCGTATGTACCCCCGGTATTGATCGCCTCGCCACGGATAATCGGTGCACTGCCTTCGGGATAATGCTCGAGCATGTCCTCGCCCTGCCACCATCCGGAAAAATGGAATGGCACGAACACGGTGTCCGGGCCCACCCGTTCGGTGATCAGCGCCTTGACCTTGAGCCGTGTCCCGACCGGCGTCGTCAGCCACACGTATTCGTTGTTGCGCACACCTCGGTCAGCGGCCGCCTTCGGGTGGATCTCGACGAAGTTCTCCTGTTGCAACTCGGCAAGCCACGGGTTCGAGCGCGTCTCTTCGCCACCGCCTTCGTATTCGACCAGTCGCCCGCTGGTCAAAGTCAGTGGATAGGTCTCGTGCAACTTGTCGGCCACGCTCTTGTCCTGAATCGACTTGAACAGCGTCGGCAGCCGGTAAAGCGACTTGACGTCGTCGTGAGTTGGCCACTTGGCTACCAGGTCCGGACGCGAACTGTAGAGCGGCTCGCGGTGCATCGGGACATCGTCAGGGAAATTCCACACCACCGCGCGGGCGCGGGCGTTGCCGAACGGCACGCATGCGTGCTTCAGCGCCACTCTCTGAATGCCGCCCGACATGTCGGTTTTCCAGTTCTTTCCCTCGGCCAGCTGTTTTTCCTCAGGCGTGAGGTCGTCCCACCAGCCCAGTTTTTTCAACAGGGCGTGATCGAATTCCGGATAGCCTGTGGTGATTTCACTGCCCACCGAATGCGATCCGTCACCGGCCAGCAAGTCGACGCCGTCGTGCTCGACCCCATAGCGGGCGCGGAAGGTGCACCCTCCGTCCATGACATGCTTCGAAGTGTCGTAGAGATTGGGCGTACCCGGATGCTTCACCTTGTCCGTGCCCCAGCACGGCCACGGCAGACCGAAGTAGTCTCCCGTCAGGTCGTACCCCGTTTCCTTGTCCTTGCCGCCGGCAGCACGCAGTGTTCGCGCGTTGAACACGTGCATGTTGCGCATGTGCGCTTTCAGCCGCTCCGGAGTCTGGCCCGTATAGCCGATGGTCCAGGTGCCGCTGTTGATCTCCCGCAGCACGTCTTCGAGGTCCGGTTCGGGCAAGCCGCCCTTGCCCGCAACGAGCTTGACGTTCTGCTTGCCGCCGTTCTTGCCGACCAGTTGGTCGGCGAAGCCGAGTTTTTCGGCGAGCTGGTACATGATCATGTGGTCGGTGCGTGAATCGAACAGCGGCTCGATGACCTGCTCGCGCCACTGGACCGAGCGATTCGACGCGGTGATGCTGCCGTAAGTTTCGAACTGTGTACAAGCAGGCAACAGATAGGCGCCGTCCTTGCGCGTCATGGCGAACATCGAGGCCGATGCTGACGGATACGGATCGATCACCACCATCAGATCGAGCTTCTTCATGGCCTCGACCTGGTCGACGCCGCGAGTCTGTGAGTTTGGCGCGTGACCCCAGAACACCACGGCACGCAAGCTGGTCTTCTGATCGATATTCTCGCTCGCCTCCAGCACACCGTCCGCCCAGCGCGATACCGTGATGCCGTCCTTGCCCATCATGTCTTCGCCGGTGAATCGCCCTTTGAGCCAGTCGATATCGACATTCCAGACACCGGCCCAGTGTTGCCATGCGCCCTGCGACAAACCGTAGTAGGCGGGCAGCGAATTCGCATTCGGTCCGACATCGGTCGCACCCTGGACATTGTCGTGTCCGCGATAGATGTTGGTGCCCCCGCCGGTAATTCCGGCATTGCCGAGCGCCAGCATCAGTATCGCGCTGGCGCGCGTCACTGCATTGCCGTTGGTATGCTGGGTCTGCCCCATCGCCCAGATAATGAATCCCGGCCGGTTGTCAGACAGCATCTTGGCCGTGTCATACATCTCCTGCTCGGGAACGCCGGTCACGTCTTCGACCGCCGCCGGCGTATACCTCGCCATCACCTCTTTTTTGACCTTGTCCATGCCGTATACACGCTGGCGGATATACGCCTTGTCTTCCCAGCCGTTCTTGAAGATGTGATACAGCAGGCCGAACAGGAAGGCGACGTCGGTACCGGAACGAAGACGAACGTACTTGTCGGCCTTGGCGGCAGTGCGCGTAAAGCGCGGATCCGCGACGATGACCTTGGCGCCGTTCTCCTTCGCATGCAGCGTATGCAGCATCGACACCGGGTGTGCCTCGGCGGCGTTCGATCCGAGGAAGAACAGGCACTTCGAATTCTGCTCGTCGTTGTAGGAGTTGGTCATCGCGCCGTAGCCCCAGGTATTCGCAATACCGGCTACCGTGGTCGAGTGACAGATTCGCGCCTGATGATCAACGTTGTTCGAGCCCCACAGCGCGATCCATTTGCGCATCAGGTAGGACTGTTCGTTGTTGTGCTTCGACGAGCCGAGCACGAACAGCGCGTCAGGTCCGCTTTCTTCGCGGATCGCGAGCAGCTTTTCAGATATTTCCTGGTATGCCTGTTCCCAGGAAACCTTGTTCCACTTGCCGTTCTCCAGCTTCATCGGATACTTGAGACGGTGCGAGTCGTGCGTGACGCCATGCTCGCGCACCGCGGCGCCCTTGGCGCAATGCGAACCGAGGTTGATGGGAGAATCGAACACCGGCTCCTGGCGCACCCAGACGCCGTTCTGGACCACCGCGTCGATTGCACACCCGACAGAACAGTGCGAGCAAATCGTGCGCTTGACGGTCACTTCCCCGCCCGCGGCCGGCGCCGCCTCGGCCTGCGCCTTGCCAACCATCGAATACGGCAGCTGTGATGCTACTGCGCCGGCACCGAGCGTGACGCCCGAGCGCTTCAGAAAGGTGCGCCGGTCCATCGTCTTGCCTAGCATGCCGGCAACGTTGCGGGAGATTCGTGCCGCAGGAGCAACCGCACGGCTGGACTTTCTGGTCAACAGCATCGCCATTCCCTTTCTACACCCGCGCAGTGCGGTAATACTTGTTGACGTGCTCCGAGACCTTGTAACCGCCGTCACGCGCGGTAGCGGTCTCCTTGACGCCGTCCCTGCTTTCCGGCATCACCGTACCAACCACGGCGGCCGCCGTCGCGACACCCGCCACGCCCGCAGAAACCAGAAATCCGCGCCGCGATGCCGATACCTTTTCCTGTGCCATGCTGCTCCTCCTGTGCCGACTCCGCAATCCCCGCACCGAACTCGCGGGGGACGCGGGACTCAATCCTGAATTCCAACCACCAATGGCGCTACTGCCATCAGGGTTACTTGTTTTTTCGCTGTGCTTATTGTCCCATGTCGAACGCGTCGTGTTCAACGGACAGGAAACTTTTCGCGAATCTTGCGACCGGTCGATAGAATTGCGCGCGCCGATGCTCCGATATTGCGTCGCACAACAAAAGTCCTCCGTTCCACAGGAACGTGTCGAAGAATATTTTCTGCTGATCGATGCCGCTGCGCGCCTCTGCAATGAGATAGCGCATGATTTCGAAAACGATCGCAGCATGGTCTTCAGGCTCATGCACCCCGCTTTGACGTTGCAGGCCGCGTGACGCCAGCCAGCTGCGCAAAGCCACCAATGGCGTGTCCACACTGCTGCGCGCGGTGTATGCGCCAATGTAGAGCGAGATCTCCGCGCGCCCGCTGGCAACGAAGAGGTCGTTGTATTCGTCGGCCGCCGCGGCCTCGTCGGTTGTCCCCGCCTGCGCAACGAGTTCGCGCCACGCCTGCATGAAATCGCCCACGACTTCGTCTCCCGGCCGGGTTTCCGGCAGCGGGCCGGACGCAATGCCGCGCAGCAATTCGGCGTCGGCGGGTGCTGCGAACAAGCGTGACAGCAAACCGTAGAAATCGGCGCGCGCCTGCTCCTCGGCTTCGACGGAAGGCGCAGAGCTTTGTGTCGATGTGTTCATT
>LJTS01000113.1 GCA_001304425.1 Betaproteobacteria bacterium SG8_40 | reverse complement strand
ATTCACGGAAACACGTGGGCAAAAAAAAGGGTAGCGGGACAATGCCCCGCTACCCTTTCACTACTTAAGACTGCTTCTGATCCGGCTTAGACCTTGTCGCCGATCGGCAGCTCGTAAATGCGCTTGCCGGTGGCTTCATAGATCGCGTTGATCAGTGCAGGCGTATACGGCGGCACACCTGGCTCGCCCACGCCGCATGGACGCAGGTTCACGAAGTCTTCCACGATATGAACCCTCACGTTGAGCGGTGCATTGCTCATGCGCGTGATCGGATAGTCATGGAAGTTGCTCTGGTCAACCGCGCCACGCGTCGTGGTGATCTTGCCGTAACGCGCGATGGTGTTGCCGTAGATAGCCGCACCTTCGATCTGCTTGCGGATACCTTCGGGGTTCACGTACTGACCACAGTCAATCGCCGTATCGACCTGCGGAATGCTGAAGCTGCCGTCAGCATGGACAACGACATGCACTGCAGTTGCCACGTAGCTGTGGAAGCTGCGATGCACTGCCAGCCCCAGGCCGTGGCCCTTCGGCAACTTCTTGCCGTAACCGGCCTTCTTGGCAACCGTACGCAACACGTTGGAGAGCCGGTTCGGCATGATCGGCCAGTCTTCAACCGAATCACCATAGTTCCAGTACTCCTTGACGCCGTCTTTCGACAGATCCATGTTGTCGGCTTCACCAGTCATCTCGAGCAGCATTTCGAGCGGATCACGCCCCGCAGCTGCAGCCAGTTCGTAGGCAAAGCAGTTCTGTGCATACGAGTGCTGGATGTTGTTCACCGAGCGATACCAGCCGACACGGATATGGACATCGGCCTCGCCGTTTTCGATGCGAATGTTCGGCACGTTGTTGTAGCCAACGTCAACCATGCCGAGACCATATTCGATACCGAAGCCGGTCTTTTGCGCCGGGTTCCACAAGCCAAGAATGGAAGGCCACGCACCGGAGTGTTTCCACGCCACGACCTTGCCGTTCTTGTCCAGACCGGCTTTCATCGTGTGGGCACTGACCGTGTGGTAGTAGCCGTTCTGGATCTCGTCTTCGCGGGTCCACTGCACCCTGACCGGCGCTCCGATCATCTTCGACAGGATCGCCGCCTCACATGCGAAGTCGGGCTTGGACTTGCGGCCAAAACCACCGCCGAGCAACGTCGTCCAGCACTCAACATCCGTCTTCTCCAGCCCGAGTGCCTCGCCAACGTATTGACGCGTCTCGTTCGGTGATTGGGTGGATGCCCACACCTTCACCGGACGCACGTTGGCGTCAACGATTGCCGCCGGCGGCTCCATCGGGGTGTGGATGAAGTACGGTACGAAATAATCCTTCTCGACAACCTTGGATGCACCCTTGATTGCGCTGTCGAAGTCGCCACGGTTACGCACGACAACGCCACCCTTCTTGGCTGCCTTGCGAATCTTGTCGTCGTAGGATTTGGTGGAGTGAACGCGGTTCGGTCCCAGGTCCCAGTTGATCTTGAGTTTCTTGCGTCCCTCAAGGCAGGCCCAGGTGTTGGTACCAATGACCGCGATACCACCCAGCGCACGGAATTCGGGCGCCTTGTCGTCCGGCAGGGCCGGAATTTCGACCACCTTTTCAACGCCCTGGACCTTGAGCGCTTCGCGGGCGTCAAACGACTTGACCTTGCCGCGGAAGACCGGCGAACGGGCGATCACCGCGATTTTCATCCCGGGGATGCTGATGTCGGCACCGTAGTTGGCGCCACCCGTGCTCATGTCGTAGTTGTCGTAGACCGGCATATCCTTGCCGATGTAACGCCACTGCGACTTGTCCTTGAAGGCAACCGTTGGCGCCGCTTCACCGGCCGGGAGGTTGATCTGCGACGCCGCTTCTACCAGTTCGCCATAGTCGACCGACTGACCCGTGCTGCTGTTATGAATGCGGTGGTTCTTGGCGTAGACGTCCTTGATCGAAACACCCCACTTCTTGGCGGCCGCCAGCTCGAGCGTGTACCTTGCCTGCGCACCCAGTTGACGCATCACGTCCAGGTGATGGCGCGTGCTGCGCGAACCATCGGTATTTTGCCCATCCTTGCCCGCCGGGTCGTACTTGGTTTCATCGCCCGGCGCCTGCCAGATCGAGCAGCGATCCCAGTCGGCTTCCAGTTCGTCGGCGAGAATCATCGGGATGCCGGTACGCACGCCCTGTCCCATTTCGATCCGGCTACAGGTGATGGTCACATGGCCGTCGGAAGCGATCTTGACGAAGAGGTTGGGCTCCGCCACCGCACCTTGCGCATGGGCTTCAGTAACGAAACCACGTGGAACCAGATGCGCGCCGAGAACGAATGCCGTTGCCGCGCCGGTGCCTTTGAGAAAACCGCGCCTGCTTACATTGACGATATCAGCCATCTCAAACCTCCTTCGCGGCTGTACGAACCGCCGCAAAAATCCGCTGATAGGTCCCGCAACGGCAGATGTTGCCGGACATACCATCGACGATTTCCTTGTCTGACGGATCGGGATTCTGGTTCAGCAGTGATGCGGCCGACATGATTTGCCCGGACTGGCAATAGCCACACTGCGGCACGTTGTTGGCGCGCCATGCACGCTGGACCGGGTGGTTGCCGTTCGGATCAAGGCCTTCAATCGTTGTGACATCCTTGCCGGACGCCATCTCAACCGATGTGATACATCCGCGCACTGCGCCGCCGTCGATGTGAACCGTACATGCACCGCAGAGCCCCGAGCCACAGCCAAATTTGCTGCCGGTCAATCCAAGCTCATCCCGCAGATACCATAAAAGCGGCATCTTCGGGTCGCCATTGAACTGGCGGCTAACGCCATTAACTTTCAATGAAATCATATTCCTACCCCCGTTAGAGTTCCGGTTATTGTTGATTTATCAAACGGCGCAACGACAAGAGGCCGAACGCCACGAGAAAAAGGTTCCCGTTACTTTTCCCACCTTTTCGAACTGTTAGCATAGCCTCTAATCCGGCCGATCACAATGCACAGATTTGAATGGAAAAAACTTTCAAAAACCGCCAGGCTGCGGTGAACGCTCAATGACGCAGCCAGTCTTAGGGAAAGTGCCCGCCTTATACAAGCGCCACACGTTTGATGGTAACATCAGCGGTCCAGAAATCGATTGCAACTCTTTGAATACACAAAGTCTTTGAAAATACTGAGGAGAAACTGAATGGGACTGACGCTCAAGCTACCGGCGCTGGCGTTCGGAGCAATGCTCGGCATGGCTGCACTACCGACTGCTTACAGCGACATGGAAAGCGGAATGACGGTACTGATGCGAAGTGCCTTTGTCGTCGAGGACAAGGAAAATATCAAGTGGGAACGCAACATGGCAACGCCGTGGGGAATGCGTACGGTGATGCTCTACGGCGATCCGACCAAGCCTGGCCCCTACGTATTCAGGGCGAAGATGCCGTCCGGCTATAAACTGCCGCCACATCGCCACGCCGACGCCAGAACCGTGACCGTGCTCAAAGGCGTCTATTGGTCGGGAGTTGGTGAGCAGTACGATGCGATGAAAATGCACGAATTCGAGGCGGGCGCGTATTATATTACCGAGGCGGAAGTGCCCCACTACGCTTGGGCGCGCCAGGAAGTGATCATTCAGGAAATGGGGATGGGCCCGAATTCGGACATCCGCTTTGTCAATCCCGAGGACGACCCGCGTAACTAGACGACCGTCCGGACGACGCAGAAGAAAGGGCAGCCGTGATGCCCTTTTTTTATGGATGCCGGTCCGGCCTTTCAGGACAGACTGGCCGCACCGCAGTTCGTCGTACCGTTGGTAGCGTTCCACACGGCATTTTGTCCACCTCCATTGGTACAGTTCGGTGCGGCGGCTGCCCCGGCTACGGGTGAGGCATCGCCCGCGGCGAATGCCGAAAAGCGGAAAAAGCCGGCGTTGGGCAGGCCATCGTCGACTTTCGTGTCGATTTCCTGAAGAAAGGAAACGGGGATCTGGTTACCCGTTTTCAGATTGTGCCGTGCCGGCGTACCGGGGGTCGACCCGAAAACAGCGTCGAATATGAACTGCCAGTAGCGTTGGGAGATATTCACCGGAGAGTTGTTGAGGGTCGGGATGGTGCCGCCCGGCGCTGCAGTGAACTGGCCGCTGATGAACCCGGCGCCGGACAGATGGCTCCAGACCAGCAACTCCTCGTGTACCTGACTGCCGCCAACCGGCACTGCATTCCTTTCGACACGCTTGTTGCCGTTGCCGTTGAGGCAGGCAGGCGAGCACTTGATGTGAAGCGACGCGCCTTCGTAGTCGCCGGGGTATGTCTGATATCGTTCAGTGAAACTGTGAATCGCCGCGCGGTACGCGCTCACGTCGGCCATCAGCTTGTGCACCCTGGCGCCTCGTATCAGTTGCTGCCCCGCCAGCACGCCGCCAAGCAGCAGCCCGACCACAACAACCACGATCACGATTTCAATCAGTGTGAAGCCGCTTTGGCGGTGCCGGACAGGCAAGGCGGAACGGTCCTGCGGAGCAGTCATGGAGGGAACGACGTCATGTTCCAGGCGTGGCCGGTTCGCAACGCTTGCGGGTTCCGGCCCGAGTGTTGCAGGGTTGCAGGCCGGCATCAAAGACGACCGTAATAGTCACATGCAACGTCCAGCGTGGACTCGGCATGCGAATTGGGTTTTACCGAGAGCCACAACTGCCGCGGCATGTCGCCGGAGGACCAGACCACCATGCCTTCCTCGTCAAGCATGTCGATGCGCCGGATCCGGTTAACCCTCAGCTTGCAGTCGATTTCGACGATCCCCCTGGTTTCCTTGAATACGGTGGGGTCTCCATCGAATCTTTCCGTCAACTGGCTCGTATAGACCCCACGTTTGATTACCTGCAGGCTGTCGTTGACCTTTACGATCGAGTCGACATCGATGTAGAACTTCGCTTGCGGGTCGGCTCCGACTTCGACCCAGGTCTCTGATCGCGCGTCCGGCACCGATGCCGACAGCAGGAGTACGGTCAAAGCCAATGCGCGCATTGCTTTCCCGGCCTGTGAAGGCAGATCAGACAATACCCGGTTGCAGGCAGACCGGCTCATCCGAATCATCGCCGGCGGTTCTTACAAGAACAGCCGCTGCGCAAAGCGCACCGCCTGAGCGCCCAAACGCTCGAGCGCGTGCTGCTGGCCCGGGTCCTGCAACCTGCCGTCGGCGTCGAACGCTCCCCGGGCGGAACCGATACCGACCCGGTCCGGGACGACAACCATCCCGAGATACGCCAACTGGGCACGCAGCAACGACTGCCCACGCAATCCCGCCAGCGCACCCGGCGAGGCCGACATGACACCGGCAACCTTGCCCGAAAACGCCGCCAGCGGTGCTTCATCGCCTTCACGCCGGGACGCCCAATCGAGCGCATTCTTGAGCAGGGCGGGAAACTGGCTGTTGTATTCCGGGGTTGAGATGAGCACGCCGTGGTGTTCCATCAGCAGGCGTTTGAAGGTCCTGGCTCCCTCCGGCAAGCCATGCTCCGCCTCGAAATCACCGTCGTAGATCGGCATGGAGACGTCGCGCATGTCGATCAAGGTCACTTCCGCGCCGGCTTTGCGTGCCCCTTCAGCGGCGACGGCGACAACCTTCCTGTTGAATGAATCCTTGCGCAGGCTGCCAGCGAACGCCAATAGCTTCGGCACTGCCATTTCTACTTTCCTTCACCTTGAAGACGGGTACTCAGCATTGCATTCTCAACCTGCCGCCGCGCTGATTTCACTGGACTGAATATGGCCCGTGAACTCCGCCGCCGTCATCGGCTTGCCGAACAGGTAACCCTGGGCGAACTGGCAACCGTAGGCCTTCAGGAACTCCATCTGCGCCTCGGTCTCGACACCTTCCCCGGTCACTTTCATTTCGAGACTGCGCGCGAGCGTGATAATCGCACGCACAATCGCCGCATCGTTTGTGTCATTGGAAATGTCACGAACGAAAGACTGGTCGATCTTGAGGGACTCAACCGGCAAACGCTTCAAATAGGACAAACTCGAATATCCCGTACCGAAATCGTCGATCGCGATGCCCACGCCAAGCTGCCTGAGCTTCTCGACCGTGACGATGGAAGCCTCTGCATCGTGCATGACCGCGCTTTCCGTCAGTTCAAGTTCGAGAGACTCCGGTGATATCCGTGCTTCGCTGATCGCGGTCCTGACAAGCTGGGATACGTCATACTGCTGAAACTGACGAGCGGACACGTTCACGGCAATCCGCGGCGACAGCCCCATGTTCTGCCACTGACGAATCTGCCGGCAGGCGGCACGCAGCACCCACTCGCCGATTTCTCCAACCATGCCCGACTCTTCAGCAAGGGGAATGAATCTCGACGGCGGTACAAGTCCGAGCTCGGGGTGGCGCCATCGGATCAGCGCTTCGGCACCGATCACTGCGCGCGTGCTCAGGTCGATTTTGGGCTGGTAAACCAGATACATCTCATCGCGTTTGAGCGCGAGACGCAACCCGGTTTCCAACACCATGCGTTCCTGCACTTCGACGTTGAGCGCCTGGGTAAAAAACTGGTAGTTGTTACGGCCGAGGGTTTTCGCGCTGTGCATCGCCGCATCGGCATGCTTGGTCAGTTCGTCGGCCGACTTTGCATCGTCGGGGTACATGCTGATCCCAATCGATGCAGACACGAACACATCCTGGGACTTTCCCGGAAACGGTTGTGCTATTTCAGAAAGGATCTTGGACGCGCATCCGGTAACTGCGCCCAGACGTCCCGCGTCCCTGACCAGAATTGTGAATTCGTCACCGCCAACCCTTGCGACCGTATCGGTGTCGCGTCTGCATTTTTTCAGCCGGTCGGCGGCCGCCTTGAGAATCACATCGCCAGCGTAGTGGCCCAACGACTCGTTGATCATCTTGAAACGGTCGACGTCGACGTGAACCAACGCGATGCGTTCCTTTGTGTGCTTGGCTTGCGCCACCGCCTGGTTCAGACGATCCTGCATCAACGTCCGGTTGGGCAAACCGGTCAGCACATCGTAATTCGCAAGGTACTGCGCGCGCTCTTCGGCGTGCTTGCGCTCGGTGATGTCGCGCGAGGTCAGCACTATGCCGGCCACACCCGGATGGTTGAGCAAATTGTTGCCGAGGACCTCCAGCCATATCCATGAACCATCCGCGTGACGATACCGAAGCTCGATCGGCACGGGACTGCCGCCGCTGGTGAGGTTGGCAAAAGCCTCGCGTGCGCGCTGTATGTCCCTGGGATGTACCGATGCGAACGGCGACTTGCCTATCAGGCCGCCCTGAGGGTAGCCGAGAATGCGCGAAGCTGCCGCCGATTCGTATACTGTCGCGCCCGTGACATCGTGGATGGTAATGATGTCGAACGAATTCTGCACCAGAGCACGAAAGCGGTCTTCGCGCTCCTGCACTTCACCGTCCTTGCGCAACAATTCCTTGACGCGTTTGAGAAAGCTGGGTTTCAACTAATCTTCAATACCAAACGAAGGTGTCGGCACGACCGTCGGCTTCGCCGGCGCCCCCCTGTCCCGACATCAGGGGGATTGCTGTCCTTGATGCGCCGGACGATTCTATCGCCCGGGCGCTCGCCGGGCAAATGCCTTTTTCAAGGTAAAACCGATGGTTACACCCGGAGCCGGGAAATCACGAGCGACTTTCATGCCATTTTTCGAAGTACAACGCGTACGCGCCGGAGCTTTTTTCTCACCGGATTGGCGCCGGATTGCGCTACACGCCGGACGCATTGCCGGCATGACGACCGGCCCGGCGAAATGCCCCCGCGATGTCCCCGCGCTACGCTGGAATCGCGATGCGCGAGCGGTTAGGACGGAACCGACCAATCCGATAGAATGACTCATCCCCCTCCTCGCTGGCGAGTTCGTCGGCACACGCAACGAACACAATCACCGATCGATGGGCACATACAACGTTTTTCTCCGCATCAGTACTCTTGGCGCCAGCCTGATCTGCGCGGCACTCTACGGCGGCGCCAGTCACGCGAACGAATACGACTGCCTGATCGAAGCGCGGCAGACCGTCGAAATTCGCAGCTCCGTGGAAGCCGTCATCAAGTCGATAAACGTGAGCCGTGGCGATTTCGTCAAGAAGGGCGATGTCCTCGTTACCCTGGAGTCCGGAGCCGAGGAGGCGGCGCTGCAACTGGCTAAATCGCGCTCGTCGATGCAGGGCGAAATCAACGCCGCCCGGGCACGCCTCCAGCTGGCCAGGAAGAAGTGGGAACAAGCCCAGGAGTTGTACGAACAGAATTTCG
>LJTS01000112.1 GCA_001304425.1 Betaproteobacteria bacterium SG8_40 | reverse complement strand
CAGGTTTCCTGGGCCGGGGTTGCCTTTGGCGCCGGTGTCGCCGCGTTATCCGGGGGTGTATCCGGCGACGCCGGTGGCGGGGTCGGCTTCGGCGGGCGTGGCGGCTTGCCATCCATGATGTCGTTGATCTGATCCGAGTCGATGGTTTCCCATTCGAGCAACGCGCTCGCCATCGCTTCAACCTTGTCCCTGTTTTCCTCGATCAGTTTGCGCGCAATGCCGTAACGCTCGTCGATAATCTTGCGAATCGCAGCGTCGACCTTCTGCATGGTCGCTTCCGAAAGATTCTTGTGCGTGGTAATCGACCGGCCGAGGAAGATTTCTCCCTCGTTCTCACCGTAGATCATCGGACCAAGGTCATCGCTCATACCCCACTGCGTGACCATGCGGCGAGCCATGTCGGTCGCACGCTCAAAATCATTGGACGCGCCAGTCGTCATTTGGCCCATGAAGATCTCTTCGGCGATACGCCCGCCAAACAGAACCGAGATGTTTTCCAGAATCTGTTCGCGATCCATGCTGTAGCGGTCTTCCTGCGGCAGCTGCATGGTGACACCAAGCGCCCGCCCGCGCGGAATGATGGTTACTTTGTGCACGGGGTCGGTCTTCAGCAGCAGCTTTGCCACCACAGCGTGTCCCGACTCGTGGTAGGCGGTGTTCTTGCGCTCGTGCTCCGGCATGACCATCGATTTGCGCTCGGCGCCCATCATGATCTTGTCCTTGGCACGCTCGAAGTCATCCATGTCGACGAGCCGCTTGTTGGATCTCGCCGCAAACAACGCCGCCTCGTTGACCAGGTTCGCGATATCTGCACCCGAGAATCCGGGCGTGCCGCGCGCCAGGATATCAGGCCGCACATCGGGCGCGACGGGAACCTTGCGCATGTGAACCATGAGGATCTGCTCGCGGCCACGGATGTCGGGCAGCGGAACGACAACCTGCCGGTCAAAACGGCCCGGACGCAACAGCGCCGGATCGAGAACGTCCGGGCGGTTGGTCGCCGCGATGACGATAACGCCGGAACCGGTTTCGAATCCGTCCATCTCGACGAGCAACTGGTTCAGCGTCTGCTCGCGCTCGTCGTTGCCGCCCCCGAGGCCGGCCCCGCGCTGACGGCCGACCGCATCGATCTCGTCGATGAAAACAATACATGGCGCATGCTTTTTCGCCTGCTCGAACATGTCACGGACGCGCGCCGCGCCTACGCCGACGAACATCTCAACGAAGTCCGATCCGGAAATGGAGAAGAACGGCACCTTGGCTTCACCGGCGATTGCCTTGGCCAGCAAGGTCTTGCCGGTGCCGGGCGAGCCGACCATCAGAACCCCGCGAGGGATGCGCCCGCCCAGTTTCTGGAATTTCCCCGGGTCGCGGAGGAAATCGACCAGTTCGGAAACCTCTTCCTTGGCTTCCTCACAGCCCGCTACATCCGCAAAGGTGACACCGTTGTTGCCATCGTCGAGCATGCGCGCACGAGACTTGCCGAACGAGAACGCGCCGCCGCGGCCGCCACCCTGCATCTGGCGCATGAAGAAAATCCACACGCCGATGAGCAAAAGCATCGGGAACCAGGACACGAAGATGTTCATCAGCAGCGACGGCTCTTCTTCCGGTTTCGCCTCGATGGCGACACCGGCCTTGAGCAAATCGGAAACGAGCCATGGGTCCGACGGCGAGTAAACCGTGTAACGCTGCCCGTCCGTCTTGAGGACCTTGAGAGTCCGGCCTTCGATCGTCACCCCGGCAACGCTGCCCTGGTTGACGTCCTGGATGAATTGCGAATATTCGGTCGCCGACTGTTGTTGGTGGCGTGCGCTGAACTGGTTGAATACCGTCATCAAAACAAGCGCGATGACGAGCCAGACAGCGACGTTCTTGATGAGATTGTTCAACTGCACTCCTTGGTAAATCTGCCGCGGAACACATCCGCTTGACGTTTAAGACCGATTCTAAACCGTTTCACCGTCTGCTGCTGATCATCCGGTCCCGCTCTTTCGACCCCTCGCCAGCAGAAAGAATTCCCTCGACCTGTCGCGGGATGCCTCGGGCTTGCGCACCACCACTGAATCGAAGAGTTGGCCAAGTTCGCGCCGCAATTCGTCGACTCCGGCTCCCTGAAAGCACTTGACCAGCAAGGCGCCGCCCGGATTCAGGAAATTCCTGGCAAAGTCGACCGCCAGTTCGGACAAGTGTTCCCAGCGCGCCTGGTCGGTGGCTCTTACTCCACTGATATTGGGGGCCATATCCGAAAGCACAAGGTCTACGCCCCGCCCCTGAAGAGCCCGTTCGACCGCCTCCAGCACCACCTGTTCGCGGAAATCTCCTTGAATAAACTCGACATTTGGTATCGGCGCCATCTCAAGAATATCCAAAGCAAGTACTTTACCGCCTGTCCCCACCAACGGCGCCACCAACTGCGACCAGCCGCCGGGCGCGGCCCCCAGATCGACGACGCACATGCCGCGCTTGACCAGTTTATCCCGCGCATTGATCTCCTGGAGCTTGTATGCCGCCCGGGATCGTAAGCCTTCGCGCGCAGCACGTTTGACGAATTGATCGGTAACATGCTCCTGCATCCAGGCCTTGCTGGTCTTACTTCGTGCCATTAAACCGCACCTGTCTCATAATTGCGCCTGTATGAGATTGAACCGGCATGTCATGGAAATGATTTTCGCGCTGCCGGTGCGCTCCCGACACAATGTTTTTCAGGACCAAACAACGGCCGGAATCTGACATGCCGGTTGGAGGTATCACTTGCTCAATCTGACATCCGCCGAAAGACGCGCCTTGCGGGCTCGTGCCCACGCCCTGCATCCCGTCGTCTCTATCGGCGACAAGGGACTTTCCGAAAGCGTTATTCACGAAATTTCCGTCAGCCTCGACGCGCACGAACTGATCAAGGTACGTGCAGCGGAATCCGACCGTGACGCGCGGGACGCACTTCTGTCAGAGATATGCGAGTCGCTCGAAGCGGCGCCTGTGCAGCACATCGGAAAGATTCTGGTCATATATCGCCCTGCGCCCGAACAGGCTCCCGGCGATCCACATGAAACGGCGGCGAAACGAACCGGGCCGAAACGAAGAGCGGCAGGGAAAACCCGCCGAACCAAACGCGCGTACCAAAACGACTAGCCCCCGGCCGCACCCGCGAGCTCCGTGCGCCGCGCAACAACCAGGATGGCGCCCAGCAGACACTGCAGCAGATAGTTCACTTCGGCAGCGGCATGCCATGCGGCAAAGCTGCTGCCGAGATCGCTGCTCATCACCGGCAGCGGGTAGGCCTGCTCGCGCAACGAGGCCATCACCGGTTGCAGCCCGAATTGCCCGACCAGCACCAGTACCAACAGTGCGACCACCAGCCAGGAAGCCTTGTGGCGAAATGCGGCGGAGCGCAACTTCAGAACAGACACGGCCAGTATCAAGGCGCCGCAGGCCAGTCCGGCATACGCAGTAGCCTCGAAAATACGTCCGGCAACCGTGCCCGCCAGGCTCCGGTCTTCCAGCACAAGAAACAGCAGGGGCGCTACCAGCAACCCGGTCGACCACAGTGCGCCGACCCAGAACGTGACGACCAGTGCCTGCACCACCTCCAGCAGGCGCATCATCAGCCCTGCCCGATTCAAGGTTTGGCCAGCGCGGCGCGCTTTGACAATGCGAACTTCCTAGATGTACTTGACGTCAATGATTGCGTATTCCCTGGCGCCGCCAGGTGCGAGGACTTCGGCCACGTCACCGGCGTACTTGCCGATCAGGGCACGCGCAATCGGCGAGTTCACCGAAATCTTTCCGGTTTTGATATCGGCCTCGTCGTCGCCAACGATCTGGTAGGTATAGCTCTCCCCGCCGTCGACATCTTCCAGTTCGATGGTCGCGCCGAATACACATCGTCCGTCAACATCCAAAGTGGCTGGATCAATGATCTGGGCGTTGGAAAGTTTGCTCTCCACTTCCAGGATACGCCCCTCGACAAAGCTCTGGCGCTCCTTGGCGGCGTCGTATTCAGCGTTTTCAGACAAATCGCCGTGCGCTCGCGCTTCCTGTATCGCCGCAATTACGGACGGCCTTTCGACGGTCTTCAGTTGCCGTAACTCCTCGCGCAATTGCTCGGCGCCTTTCACGGTCAATGGGACCTTGCTCATAAAAAATCCTCAATCTGTTGTGTGGCGGGCGTCATAAGCATGCCCGCCCGCGAAACGGTTAACCCGTTAATAGCGATCTGGTTGCAAACCAAATGTCCGGACTAAAGCATCGCGTGTAGTTCTTGCACCGAATACACGCGCATCTCCTGCATGCCCTGCATACCGGCACACGCAGCGCGCGCGCCAGCCATCGTCGTGAAATAGGTGACGCGGCCCTGCAATGCCGACCGGCGAATCGAGTAGGAATCCTGTATCGACGCCCTGCGTTCGTCAACCGTGTTGATGATCATCGCCACCTCTCCATTCTTGATCATGTCGACAATGTGCGGGCGCCCTTCCATGACCTTGTTCACCGGCCGTACATCCAGACCCACTGCAGCAAGCGCCGAGGCCGTGCCTCGTGTGGCAATCAAGTCAAACCCAAGCGCATCGAGCATGCGCCCGATGTCGACGACCTTGTCCTTGTCCGAGTCCCTGACACTCAGGAACACCTTGCCGCTTGCGGGCAACCTAACGCCGGCCGCCAACTGTGACTTGACGAAGGCTTCGGCAAAGGTTTCGCCCACGCCCATCACCTCTCCAGTGGACTTCATTTCCGGTCCGAGAATGGTATCCACACCGGGGAACTTGATGAACGGGAACACTGCTTCCTTCACCGAGTAGTACGGCGGAACGACTTCGCCAGTGACGCCCTGGGACTGAAGTGATGCACCGGCCATGCACCGCGCCGAAATCTTCGCAAGCGCCAAACCGGTCGCTTTCGAGACGTAGGGAACCGTGCGCGAAGCCCGCGGATTGACTTCCAGCACGTAAGGAGTATCACCCTGGATCGCGTACTGGACGTTCATCAGGCCGACCACGTTGAGTGCGCCCGCCATCGCCACGGTCTGCGCCCGCAACTGCTCTTGCATTTCTTCGGACAGGCTGAATGGCGGCAGGGAGCAGGCAGAGTCGCCGCTGTGCACGCCCGCCTGTTCTATGTGCTCCATGATTCCGCCAATGACAACCTGCTTGCCGTCCGAGACGGCATCGACATCGACTTCAATCGCGTCATTGAGGAAACGGTCGAGCAGCACCGGGCTGTCATTGCTCACCTTGACCGCCTCGCGCATGTAGCGCTCCAGGTCCGACTGCTGGTGAACGATTTCCATCGCCCGGCCGCCTAGTACGTAAGACGGGCGCACGACCAGCGGATAGCCAATCTCCTGCGCCAGTGCAATCGCCTCATCGGGATTGCGCGCGGTTCGATTCGGCGGTTGCTTCAGCCCAAGCGTCTGGAGCATGCGCTGGAACCGTTCGCGGTCTTCGGCACAGTCAATCATGTCCGGGCTGGTGCCGATGATCGGCACCCCGTTCGCGTGCAGTCCTTCGGCGAGTTTGAGCGGCGTCTGCCCGCCGTACTGGACAATAACGCCGTACGGCTTTTCGATCGCCACGATTTCGAGCACGTCTTCCAGGGTCAGGGGCTCGAAGTACAGACGATCCGAGGTGTCATAGTCCGTCGATACCGTTTCCGGGTTGCAGTTGACCATGATGGTCTCGAACCCGTCCTCGCGCAGTGCCAGCGCGGCATGCACGCAACAATAGTCGAATTCGATTCCCTGACCGATACGATTGGGGCCGCCGCCCAGAACCATGACTTTCCTGTTCGCTGACGGACGCGATTCGCACTCTTCTTCGTAAGTCGAGTACATGTAAGCGGTGGTGGTATCGAACTCGGCGGCGCAGGTATCGACACGCTTGTAGACGGGGCGCACGTTGAATTCGTGACGCCGGGCACGTACCGACTCCTCAGTTTCGCCGAGCAACCTGGCCAGCCTGCGGTCGGAAAAGCCCTTTCGCTTGAGCGCCAGGAGTCCGGCGCCGTCAAGTTCGTTAATGCTGGTTTGCGCAAGTGCCATCTCGTCACGTATGACATCCTCGATCTGGGCGAGGAACCAGGGATCAATGTGTGTGAACTGGTGCACTTCTTCCAGACTCATTCCGATACGAAACGCGTCTGCCAGATACAGGATGCGCTCCGGCGCCGGTTCGCCAAGCTCGGTTTCGATCTCCTGGCGGTCGACGGACCGTTCGTCGAAACCGTCGATTCCCGTTTCCAGCCCACGCAGTGCTTTTTGCATGGATTCCTGGAAGGTGCGCCCTATCGCCATCACCTCGCCGACTGATTTCATCTGCGTCGTAAGGTGCGGGTCGGCTTGCGGAAATTTCTCGAACGCAAACCGCGGCACCTTGGTCACGACATAATCAATGGTCGGCTCGAACGAAGCCGGGGTCGTTCCGCCGGTGATGTCGTTGCTCAATTCGTCCAGGGTGTAGCCAACTGCGAGTTTCGCCGCGATCTTCGCAATCGGGAACCCGGTGGCCTTGGACGCCAGTGCAGACGAACGCGAAACCCGCGGATTCATCTCTATGATCGTCATGCGCCCGTCGGCCGGGTTGATCGCGAACTGAACGTTGGAACCGCCGGTGTCCACGCCGATCTCGCGCAACACGGCGATCGACGCGTCGCGCATGATCTGGTACTCCTTGTCGGTCAGCGTCTGTGCGGGCGCCACGGTGATCGAATCACCGGTGTGTATTCCCATCGGATCGAGGTTCTCGATCGAGCAGATGATGATGCAGTTGTCCTTGCAATCGCGCACCACCTCCATCTCGAACTCTTTCCAGCCGATGACGGACTCCTCGACGAGCACCTCGCTGGTTGGCGAGGCATCCAGGCCGCGCTCGATGATCTCGACGAATTCCTCGCGATTGTAGGCAATGCCGCCTCCGGTACCGCCCAGCGTGAAGGAGGGCCGGATGATCGCCGGAAAACCGATCGTCGCCTGAACCTGGAGCGCCTCCTCCATGCTGTGCGCGACCATGGACCGCGGGCTGGCTAGCCCGATCTTGCTCATCGCCGCCTTGAACTTCTCGCGGTCTTCCGCCTTGTCGATGGCTTCCTTGTTGGCGCCGATCATCTCGACACCGTACTTCTCGAGCACCCCATTGCGCACCAGATCGAGCGCGCAGTTCAGCGCAGTCTGGCCACCCATGGTCGGCAGCAGCACATCGGGGCGCTCGGCCTCGATGACTTTCTCGATCATCTGCCAGGTAATGGGCTCAATGTAGGTCACGTCGGCCAGATCCGGGTCAGTCATGATGGTCGCCGGGTTGGAGTTCACCAGAATGACCCGGTAGCCTTCCTCTCGCAGCGCCTTGCATGCCTGTGCTCCCGAATAATCGAACTCACAGGCCTGACCAATGACGATCGGACCCGCGCCGATGATCAGAACCGATTTAATGTCGCTGCGTTTTGGCATGGGGAATGATTGCGCTCGTTATCCTGCGGTTCAATCGGCACGCTTGCGCCCGTCGATCATCGTCACGAACCGATCGAACAGGTAATCAACGTCGTGCGGACCCGGGCTCGCTTCCGGGTGCCCCTGGAAACAGAACGCCGGTTTGTCGCGGCGCTCAAACCCCTGCAGGCTGCCATCGAAAAGCGAGACGTGAGTCACGCGCGCGCTATCCGGGAGGCTGCCGGCGTCAACCGCGAAACCGTGATTCTGGCTGGTGATCATCACTTTTCCGGTATCGAGGTCCTTTACCGGGTGATTGGCGCCGTGGTGGCCGAACTTCATTTTCACCGTACGAGCGCCTGTCGCCAGCCCGAGCAACTGGTGCCCGAGGCAAATACCGAACAGGGGCACATCGGCGTCGAGCAACTCGCCGATTGCGTCAATCGCGTACCGACATGGCTCCGGGTCACCGGGACCATTGGACAGGAAGACGCCGTCGGGCCTTAGCGCCAAGACTGCGCTGGCACTCGTCTGCGCCGGTACGACCGTGATGCGGCAGCCCCGTGATGCGAGCATACGCAGGATGTTGCGCTTTACACCAAAGTCATAGGCAACCACATGGCGTTGCGTGTTCTCCGCGCGGCCGTATCCCGCGCCGAGCACCCATTCCGTCTCCTGCCATTCGTAGGAGGCCTCGCAGGTAACGACCTTGGCGAGGTCCATGCCGGCCAATCCCGGGAAATCCCGTGCCTGAGCCAATGCCGCGTCTTCGTCGACGTCGCCAGCCATCAGGCATCCGCTCAGCGCGCCCTTTTCACGCAGTATGCGTGTGAGCTTGCGCGTATCGATACCGGAAATCGCCGGCACGCCATGCTCTGCCAGCCAGTCCTGCAGTTTCCGGTCCATCCGGAAGTTGCTCGCCTGGACCGGAAGTTCGCGGATCACC
>LJTS01000111.1 GCA_001304425.1 Betaproteobacteria bacterium SG8_40 | reverse complement strand
GTCGACAAGCGTGCGGCGCGGCCGGTGCTTGCGCCAGAATGCGCACCGCGCGAAACCTCCGGCCCGGCGCACTCCGGCGATGCAGCTCTCAAACATGTCCGGCGCTTGTCAACTCTTTTGCGTTGCCCGCGTTCACGAACAACCCATGATCAAGCAGGGAGGTCGACGTGGCCCGATTGCGATATCCGAACGAATCAGCCGAGTACCGGGTGGCGCGCGAGCGCCTGTTACAGGAGGAACTGGCGTTGCGCGAGCAGGTCGAGCGTGTCGCCAGGCAGCGCCGTGCGCTGCCTCCCGGAGGTTCGTTGCGGCAAGACTATGTATTCACCGAACGCGCCGGCGGCAAGGACCGGGCGGTGCGTTTCTCGGATCTGTTCGAAAACGGCAAGGACACATTGTTCGTGTACAGCTTCATGTACTCGCCGCAGATGCAGGAGCCCTGCCCGATGTGCAGCGCGTTTCTGGACGGGCTTCACGGGCATGTTGAACACCTGGCGCAACGTCTCAACGTCGCGGTCGTTGCCAAACATACGCTCGACGCGATTCACGATCATGCGGCGTCGCGCGGCTGGAACCGGTTCCGGCTGCTTTCGTCGCTGGATAACAGTTACAACACCGACTATTTCGGCGAAACCGGAGACGGGCAGACGACCATGGCAAATGTTTTCGTGAGACGCGGCGATGGGATTCGTCATTTCTGGGGCACGGAAATGAGTTTCTCGGAACCGATCGAGGGCGGCGATATGCGTCACCTCGACCAGGCCTGGGCAATGTGGAATGTGCTCGACATGACGCCGGACGGTCGTGGCGCGCAGTTTTACCCGGCACTGTGCTATGAGACGGATTAGTATTGGGGCTATCTACATCAATAAAGTTCGGGAGACCGGGAGATGGGAAGGCTTGATGGCAAGGTGGCATTGATCACGGGTGCGGGCAGCGGAATCGGACTGGCGGCTGCCAGATTATTCGTAAGGGAGGGCGCGAAAGTCATGCTGGCCGGGCGCAGGCGCGCTTTGCTGGCGGATCTGGCGGAGGAACTCGGCGGCGCGAACGCCGCCTACGCGACGGCGGACGTATCGAAGGAGGAGGACAACCAGACGATCGTCCGCCTCTGCATGGAGAAATTCGGCGGGCTGGACGTGTTTCTCGTCAATGCCGGATTCGAAGGTGCCGCCGCCCCCATTCCCGATTACCCGACCGATGTGTTCGACGAACTGATGGCGGTAAACGTGCGCGGCGTTTTCCTCGGGCTCAAACATGCGATCCCGGTGATGCGGGGAAGGAACGCAAGCATCGTCATTACGTCTTCGATTGCCGGACTCAAGGCCAGAGGGCTTGGAAACTCGGCCTATGTCGCGAGCAAACACGCCGAAATCGGCCTGATGCGCACGGCAGCGATGGAATGCGCCGGTGACAACATCCGTGTCAACTGCGTGCTTCCCGGCCCCACCGAAACGCAGATGATGCGCTCCATCGAGAAGAACCGCTCGCCGGACTCACCGGACACGGCACGCGCGGAGGTCACCGCGGGGCTGCCGCTGAAACGTTACGGGACGCCGGAAGAGGTTGCCAACCTGATCCTGTTCCTCGCGTCTGACGAGTCGAGTATTTGTACCGGCGGCGTCTACACGGCCGACGGCGGGCTGTCGGCTGGCTGACTTCCGGGACACGGCGCGATGCTCGATCTCCAGGCTTACCTCGAGCGTATAGGCTACGCCGGAGAACGCGGCACCGGCGCAGACACGCTGGGCGAGCTGCATCTGGCGCATGCGACGCGCATCCCCTTCGAGAACCTTGACGTCCTTTTTGGGCGGTCAATTTCGCTCGAACTTGGCGACTTGCAGGACAAGCTGGTGCGGCAGCGGCGCGGCGGCTACTGTTTCGAGCAAAACAAGCTGTTTGCCGCGGCGCTTCGCGAGTTCGGTTTCCCGGTAACGGCGCTGGCGGCCCGCGTACGCCAGCGGCAATCGACCTTGTTGCCGCGCACGCATATGTGCCTGCTCGTCCGTGCAAGCGGGCAGGACTGGGTTGCCGATGTCGGGTTTGGGGGCGAAGGCCCGCTGCAGCCCGTGCCCATGACGGGTGAGCCGGTTCGGCAGTTCCTGTGGACGTATCGGGTGATGGAAGAGTCGTCGGGCATCCGGGTGCTCCAGTTGCAGCGCGATCAGGGATGGGTTGATCTCTATGCATTTTCGCTGGAGCCCCAGGAAGACGTCGACTTCGAGATCGCCAATTACTATGTTTCGACGCATCCGAAATCGCGTTTCGTGCACACGTTGACCGTGCAGTTGCCGGCGCCGGAGAAGCGGCAAATATTGCGCGACCGCGAACTGACGACGGATACCCGCAACGGGATCCATTCCGTTGTCATTGGCGACGATGCGGAATTGCTGGAGGTTCTGGCGGATAATTTCGATCTGGTGCTGCCAGCCGGCACCCGATTTGTTTTTCTGGAGCAGAATCACTAGCGGTGTCCTGGAGGCGGGTGTTCTCCGGAGCGAGAAAAATGTCAGACAAGAACTATGAAAACTCTCTGAACACACACTACGGCCGGGTGGGCCTTGGCGACCGGATACTTTCGGTGCTGCGCGATGAAATGGGCATGGACCTTGACGCCATCACCACGGATGACCTGTCGCCGGTTGCCGAGTTTCATATCGGCGGGCAGGCGGCGACGCTTGAACTGGCGCAACTTGCCGGAATGGGCGCAGGCATGCGGGTGCTCGATCTTGGCAGCGGCCTGGGCGGGCCGGCGCGAACGCTGGCGCAGCACTATGGGTGCAAGATTACGGGTCTCGATCTCACGGAAGAGTTTTGCCGCGTAGCCACCATGCTCACGGAACTCTGCGGCATGCAGGACGACGTGTCGTTCAAGCACGGTAACGCGCTCGACATGCCCTTCGACGGCGGAGCCTTCGATCTTGTCTGGACGCAGCAGGCGGGGATGAATATCGAAGACAAGTTACGTCTGTACCAGGAAGCGCACCGCGTTCTGGCCGCTGGCGGGCGGCTGGTGTTCCAGGAAGTGTTGTGCGGGCCGGTGACGCCGCTGCATTTGCCGGTGCCCTGGGCGCGCGAAGCGGATCTGAGTTTCCTGCTGCCGCCCGACGACGTTCGCGACCTGCTGGAACAAGCAGGTTTTCGTGAAATGGTATGGAGGGACGTCACTGCGCAGTATCTCGATGAATACAGAAAAGTCGCGGCGAGGACGGCCAGTCCCGACGGGCCGCCCCCGCTCGGCGTGCAACTCATCCTGGGGCCGGACGCCGGGCAGATGCGCAAGAACGTGGTGCGCAACCTCGACGAACAGCGCATCGTCCTGGTACAGAGCGTTCTGAAGAAATCCTGATCGAAGCCGCGAAGGCGGCTGCGGCATAATCGTATCCTTGCTCAAGAATATTAAGCATGCCGGGCTGAAACCCCGGCCGGGTCTTGCACGGGCATACGAATCATGCTGAAGGGGGCAATTGATGGAACAAGGTGACAGCAGCGAAGGCCGGATTAGCACGCAACTCAACGACGGCGTGTTCCTGATAGGCATTGATCGACCGGCCAAACTCAACGGCTTCACACCGCAGATGCTGCGAGGCATGGCGCAGGCATACACTGCGTACGAGCATGAAGGGGCGGCGCGTTGCGCCGTCGTTTATGCCGAAGGCAAGCACTTTACCGCCGGGCTGGATTTGCCGAAGGTGGCGCCGCATCTGGGATCCGATTCGTTGATGGTCGAAGAAGGCGAGATCGACCCGTTCGACTTGCGTGCACCGTTTCGCAGCAAACCGGTCGTGTTTGCGGTCCACGGCATCTGTTTCACGCTGGGCATTGAAATGATGCTGGCGGCGGACATCGTCGTTGCCGCGTCGGATACGCGCTTCTCGCAACTCGAAGTCAAGCGCGGGTTGATGCCCACAGGCGGAGCGACCATCCGCATGGTCGAACGCGCCGGTTGGGGCAATGCAATGCGCTATTTGCTTACCGGAGACGAATTCGACGCCGCGACTGCGTTGCGGCTGGGATTCGTCCAGGAAGTCGTCGAGCCGGGCCGACAGTTGGCAAGGGCGATGGAACTGGCGCAGCACATCGTGCGCCAGGCGCCGCTCGCCGTTAGCGCGACAATCGGCAATGCGCGCCGTGCACTGGCGGACGGGCCGGACGCGGCGCGCGCGGTGTTCGGAAAAACCCAGAGGGACCTGCTCGCTTCGGATGACTTTCAGGAAGGGTTGAAAAGTTTCAGGGACAAACGCGAGCCAGGATTTTCGGGTCGTTAGGGCCAGATGCCTGAAGCGTAACCGGGCGAGGTTACCTGGACCGGTCCTGGTTCATGCTTCTTTGCGTCACCATGGTTTGCGATTGGTCGTGATTCTGTTTGTGCGTGCGACGAACCCATCGGGAGATTCTTGATGATTGCCGTGATCTTCGAAGTGCAGCCGCTGCCTGGCAAGACGCAGGCGTATCTCGACACCGCGCAGCAGCTGCGCCCGTTGCTCGAGGGCGTTGACGGCTTCATATCGATCGAGCGTTTCGAGAGCCTGGTGCAGCCGGGCAAATATCTGTCCTTGTCGATCTGGCGCGACGAGGAAGCCGTTCGGCAATGGCGTAACGTCGAGGAACACCGGCGCGCGCAAGGCGCGGGACGGGAGTCGATTTTCGCCGATTATCGCCTGCGCGTCGCACAGGTGGTACGCGATTACGGTCTGAACGATCGCGAGCAGGCGCCCGAAGATTCGCGCGGCGCGCATCGCGGCTGATGTCGTGCGCACTGACGGTAGTTGAGGAACTGGACGTGCATCGCCGGCGGCAACGCCGCGGGTTCAGGCAGCAACTGCAACTTCTGGCGCGCCCGGCTCAGCGTGCCTTCGCGACTTTTTTCGGCCTGGGGTGTTTGCGTTTGCCGGGCGCAACGGGTGCCGGTGGCAATCCGGTGTGCTGTGTTCGGAACGACTGATACTTCTTCGGCTTGCGCACGCCTTCCGGATTGAATCCCGTGCCGGCAGGCTGGAATGCCGGCACCAGATGGCGCTTGCCGGGACCGATCAGGTCGGCATGCCCCATGCGCCGCAACGCATCCCTGAGCAGCGGCCAGTTCTCGGGATCGTGGTAACGCAGGAACGCCTTGTGCAGGCGCCGTACCTTGAGGCCTTTCGGAATGATCACGTCTTCGCTGTCGCGCGTGACCTTGCGCAGCGGATTCTTGCCGGAGTGGTACATCGCGGTTGCGGTTGCCATGGGTGAAGGCAGGAACGCCTGCACCTGATCGGCACGAAAGCCGTTGCGTTTGAGCCAGAGCGCCAGTTCCAGCATGTCTTCATCGGTGGTGCCGGGATGCGCGGCGATGAAATAGGGGATGAGGTACTGCTCCTTGCCCGCTTCCTGCGAATACTTGTCGAACAATTCCTTGAACCGGTGATAGGTACCGACGCCGGGCTTCATCATTTTCGACAGCGGACCTTCGCCGATGGCTTCCGGCGCAATCTTGAGGTAGCCGCCGACATGGTGCTGTACCAGTTCTTTCACGTACTCCGGTGATTCGACGGCGAGGTCATAGCGCACGCCGGAACCGATCAGTACCTTCTTGATGCCCGGGAGCGCGCGGGCGCGCCGGTAGAGTTTGATCAGCGGCCCGTGGTTGGTGTCGAGGTTCGGGCAGATACCGGGATAAACGCACGAAGGCCGCCTGCAGGCCGATTCGATCGCCTTGCTCTTGCACGCCAGCCGGTACATGTTCGCCGTTGGTCCACCCAGATCGGAAATCACACCGGTGAATCCCGGCGTCGCATCGCGGATCTGTTCCACCTCGCGGATGATCGAGTCTTCCGAACGATTCTGGATGATGCGGCCTTCGTGTTCGGTGATAGAGCAGAAAGTGCAGCCGCCGAAACAACCTCGCTGAATCGTCACCGAGAAGCGGATCATCTCGTACGCAGGTATCTTCGCGTCGCCGTAACCAGGGTGGGGAACGCGCGCGTATGGCAATTCGTAGAGCGCGTCCATTTCCTTCATTGTCAGCGGCACCGGCGGCGGGTTGATCCATACATCGCGATCGCCATGGCGCTGCACCAGCGCCCTCGCATTGCCCGGATTGGACTCGACGTGCAGGATGCGCGAAGCGTGCGCGTAGAGCACCGGATCGCGCGCAACGGCTTCGTAGGACGGCAGCCGGATCACACTTCGTGCGCGATCATCGTTCCTGACCTCTCGAATGAAGCGCACGACTTTCGCGCTGCCGGTGCCAGGTTGTTGCGAGCCGGGTTCGTCTGCGCCGGCGACGTTACTGTTGCTGCCAGACGCTTCGCGGCCCGATGGCTGGCCTTCCATTGCATACGGATCGATCGGCGGGTTGAGCGGCCCCGGCGTGTCGATGCGCGTAGAGTCGATCTCAATCCAGTCCGCGGGTGTCACCTTTCGCAAGAATGCGGTACCGCGAATATCGGTCAGGTTGTCGATGGTTTCGCTCGCCGCCAGGCGATGGGCGATGTCGACAATGGCGCGCTCGGCATTGCCGTAGACCAGCAGGTCGGCTTTGGAATCGACCAGCGCCGAACGCCGCACCTTTTCGGACCAGTAATCGAAATGCGCGATGCGCCGCAGGCTGGCCTCGATGCCGCCGACGACGACCGGCACGTCCGGGAAGGCTTCACGCGCGCGCTGGCTGTAGACGATGACCGAACGGTCGGGGCGCTTCTCCGGCGCTGCGTTCGGCGTATACGCGTCGTCGCTGCGCACGCGCCGGTCCGCCGTGTAGCGGTTTACCATCGAGTCCATATTGCCGGCAGTGACGCCGAAAAACAGTTTCGGTTTTCCAAGTGAACGGAACGCGTCCGCGCTGCGCCAGTCCGGCTGCGCGAGTATGCCGACGCGGAAGCCTTGCGCTTCGAGTAACCTGCCGACAATGGCCATCCCGAAACTGGGGTGGTCGACATAGGCATCACCGGTAACGAGGATCACGTCGCATTCGTCCCAGCCGAGCTGGTCCATCTCCGCGCGCGACATCGGCAGAAACGGCGCCGTGCCAAAGCGTGCCGCCCAATACTTGCGGTGACTGAAAATGTTCCTCGGTGTGGCGGGGGATAGTTGCATTCAGCGATTATAAATGGGGCGGTTATAAATGGCGGGACAATAAGCTGCGCTGGCTGGTGCGCAGGCCGGGCAACGATCAGCGGATTGCGCGATCCGCTTCAGCTTCGCGCCACTGTCCCGGTTCCAGCCCCTCGATCGTGTATGGTCCGATCGAGTAGCGCACCAGGCGCAGCGCCGGATTGCCCACCGCGGCGGTCATTCGCCGCACCTGGCGGTTGCGTCCCTCGGTGAGAGTCAGTTCCAGCCAGCAAGTGGGAATTGCCTTGCGCACGCGGATGGGCGGATCGCGCGGCCAGAGCTCTGGCTCGGCAATGATGCGGACCTTTGCCGGGGCGGTGCGCTTGCCATCGAGAACGACTCCGCGGCGCAGGCGCTCGAGGGCTTCGTCGTCGGGCTCGCGTTCCACCTGTACCCAGTAGGTTTTCGGTTGCTTGAAGCGAGGGTCGGACAACCGTTGCTGCAGCCTGCCGTCGTCGGTCAGCAGTAACAAGCCTTCGCTGTCGCGATCGAGCCGTCCGGCGGGATAGACATTTTCGACGGCGACGTAATCGGCCAGTGTCAAACGGCCGCCGGTGTCCGTGAACTGGGACAGAACTCCATATGGTTTGTTGAACAGGATGAGCATGGCCACAAGCGGATATCAGCGCTTCGGCTGGAAGTACATTCCCGTGAGCAGACCCACGGCGGCAATTGCCGCAAACGCGGCACCTGCGAGGAATGTCGCTGATGGTCCGGCAACACTCCACAGCGAACCGGCAATTACGCTTGCCAGCAACAATGCGGCGCCACTGACGAGATTGAATACGCCGAATGCCGTGCCGAGGAGTTCCGCGGGCGCGGTGTCTGCGACGAGTTTTGACAGCAAGCCCTGGGTGAGTGCCATATGCAGCCCCCACAGTGCCGCGCCCGCGAACACCATCGACGGGGATCTTGCAAAGGCGAGCGCGAGGTCGGCCAGGATCAGCATGGCGAGGCCGAGCAGCAGCAAGGTTCGTTGGCGCAGGCGATCGGCGGCGGCGCCGGCGGGATAGGCGGCGCCGGCGTACAACAGATTCATCACGATCATCACCGCCGGAACGTAACTGAGCTCTAGCCCGGTGTCCTGCGCGCGCAGCACCAGAAAGGCTTCGCTGAAACGCGCCAGTGTGAAAACGGTACCCAGCAGGACCACTATCCAGAAGCGCAACGGCAGTCGCCGCGCATCGGCGAGTGCAAGCGGAGGCCTTGCGTTGCCCGCTTGCGCCGCGCGCTCCGGTTCGCGCACATACCCTATCAGCAGCGCGACGGCGATGAACGCCGGGGCCACCGCGATCC
>LJTS01000110.1 GCA_001304425.1 Betaproteobacteria bacterium SG8_40 | reverse complement strand
GAGTGAGACCGCGTGCAGGAACATTCGTTTCAGACCGTTTTTTTCCAGTTGCTTGTTGGCGGCAAAGTCACCGTACTTGTCATCCCCGGCGATCGGAAATCCAAGGTGGGACAGATGCACCCTGATCTGGTGTGTGCGCCCCGTCTTGAGCTGGGCCTCGAGCAGGCTGAACCCGCCATAATGTCCCATCAGGCTGAAAATGGTCAGCGCAACCGCCCCGTCCTCTTCGTCCACAAGCACCCTGCGCTCTCCACCAGCGCTGAGGGTCTTTCGCAACGGCAACCGGACACTCTGGCGTTTGTTGGTCCAATTCCCCAGCACCAGTGCCTGATAACGTTTCTCGACCATGCCCTCGCGCAGTTGGGCATGGACGTTCGTCAGCGCACTGCGCCGTTTTGCGAGAAGCAGGACGCCGGACGTCTCGCGGTCCAGGCGGTGCACCAGTTCAAGAAAAGGCTGTTCCGGACGCTCATCGCGCAAGCGTTCGATGACCCCCATCGAAATCCCGCTGCCGCCATGCACGGCGACCCCGGCCGGCTTGTCAATCGCCAGCAGCCAGTCGTCCTCATACAGCGGGTTCTCCCCGATCGGCGCGCCCCGGCTGGGCCGGTAGCCCGGTGCCGCCGGCAGCCTTACCGGCGGAACGCGCACCTTGTCGCCCTTTTGCAGCCGATATCCGGCACTGATCCGGCCGCTGTTCACCCGCACCTCCCCGCTACGCAAAATACGGTAGACATGGCTGCGCGGCACCCCTTTCAGGGTCTTGGCGAGGAAATTGTCGATTCTCTGCCCGTCGGCGGATTCATCGATCTCCAGCCAGGAGGCGTGGCCTTTGCTTAAGCTATTCATTTTGCTTATACTCCTCCGGACGAGGGCGGCTCCAGACGAGGAGTACCCGGCTAGCCAAAGCGCTTCCGGGGAAACACTGCCAACTGGCAAAAAATACCCTGACCGCTCGTCATCGGGTTAACTTCGCTCACCCGGAAAAGTAGCGATAGTAATTGACTTACGCGCTCTCAACATCGCAGTGGATTTCCGCGTCCTGCGCTCAAATGATTTCGCAGGACGAAGACGACAAACCATCAGACTGACATCATTCATTCTCAAACATTCGTGTTTATGAACTGTTAGCACAAGGCAGACACAACCCGTGCTGAAATAACGGGCATGCTATTGGTTTGTCCTCCCTCACGCTGCGAGCGCGGGAGAACAAAAAATGAAGCGCATGCTGTTTAACGCAACCCACGCAGAAGAACTGCGGGTTGCAATCGTCGATGGGCAAAAACTCCTCGACCTCGATATCGAAACAACCGGCAAGGAACAACGCAAGAGCAACATCTACAAAGGCATTATTACCCGAATCGAGCCCAGTCTCGAGGCGGCATTCGTCGACTATGGCGCGGAACGCCACGGCTTTCTGCCGTTCAAGGAAATAAGCCGCGCCTATTTCAAGAAGCCTGACGCAGACCCTGCGCGAGCACGCATCCAGGACGTCCTCTCCGAAGGAAAGGAAGTCATCGTCCAGGTCGACAAGGACGAGCGTGGCACCAAAGGCGCTGCGCTGACGACTTTCATCAGCCTGGCCGGGCGCTATCTCGTTCTGATGCCCAACAACCCGCGTGGCGGTGGCGTATCCCGCCGCATCGAGGGTGAGGAACGCAACGAGCTTCGCGAAACCATCGCCCAGCTCGAAATTCCGCAGGGCATGAGCACCATCGCCCGCACCGCCGGAATCGGCAGATCAGTCGAGGAATTGCAGTGGGACCTGACTTATCTGCTGCAGCTTTGGCACGCCATCGAGAATGCCGCAAACCAGCAAAGCGGTGCTTTTCTCATTTACCAGGACGCAAGTCTGGTGATTCGCGCTATTCGCGACTACTTTCACCAGGACATCGGCGAGATCCTGATCGACACGGAAAGCATTTTCGAGCAGGCGCAGCAGTTCATGGGGCATGTCATGCCCCAGAACGTCAACCGCGTAAAGCTGTACAAGGATGACGTTCCCCTGTTCTCGCGATTCCAGATCGAACATCAAATCGAAACGGCCTATTCGCGCCAGGTCGGACTGCCCTCCGGCGGGTCGGTGGTCATCGATCACACGGAAGCAATGGTCGCGGTTGACGTCAATTCCGCACGCGCAACAAAAGGCAGCGACATCGAGGAAACCGCGCTGCGCACCAACCTCGAGGCAGCCGATGAAATCGCGCGGCAGCTGCGATTGCGCGACCTCGGCGGCTTGGTCGTGATCGATTTCATCGACATGGAAATCAGCAAGAATCAGCGTGAGGTAGAGTTGCGCTTGCGAGACGCACTGAAATATGACCGGGCGCGTGTACAGACCGGAAAGATTTCGCGCTTCGGCCTGCTGGAACTCTCACGCCAGCGCCTGCAAACATCCCTGGGGGAGACCAGCCACATTGCATGCCCGCGCTGCAGTGGAACGGGCCACATCCGCTCAATCGAATCCACTGCGCTTCACATCCTGAGAATTCTGCAGGAAGAAGCAATGAAGGAAAACACGGCGGCGATTCATGTCCAGGTGCCGGTCGATGTCGCGACCTACCTGCTGAACGAGAAACGCAATGAGATCCACGTCGTCGAGCAGCGCATGAAAATAAACTGCCTGCTGATTCCCAACATTCATCTGCAAACGCCAAATTACACCATTACGCGCTTGCGCCACGATGAATTGAATCAGAACGACATCACTACCCCGAGCTACGCGTTGAGCGAAGTCCCGCTGGAACAGGCGGAGATGCGGCTGCCCGGCCAAAAACCGGAAGCCGAGCGAATCCAGGCGGCTGTTCAGGGCGTTACACCAAGCCAGCCCGCGCCGCTTCAACAGGTATCAGCCGGATCGAAGGACACTTCGCTTCTCAAGCGTTTCGTCGCCTGGCTGACGGGCAGCGGCAGCGATACGGAAACGTCCAGGGATCAGGACAAGACGAAGAGTCGCTCGGACCGGGGTTCGCGCACCTCGCGTGAAGACCGTGGCAATAGCAGACGCCGCGGGCGCCGCGACGGGTCCGACCAGCGCGACAAACGGCGGGGCCGTGGCCGCGGGGCGGCAGACGCTGCTGAACAGCACGAGTCCCACGCCGACGACGCTCGCCAGCCGCAAAAATCCGCCGAAGGCAAGAAACCGGCACGGCGTGGCTCTCAGCGGCAAGCCCAGAAAACACGTCCGGACAAGGGCGAGAGTGCTGCCATCGAGCAGCGCTCACCCAACGCCAAACCCGATGCCAAACCCGAGGCTGAGGGCGAGGCGAAAAGCGGTCGCCGGCGCCGCCGCAGGGGCCGAGGCGGCGAGCGCCGCGCGGAAGCACAGGTTACCGCCGCCACCGATTCTCCGGTGACCGAACTGACTGCCGGTGAGCAAGAGGTGGACACGACAACGCAGCAGGCATCGCAAGTCGAAACTTCTGCAGCGACCGAAACGGCCGCCTTCGCTGACATCGGGAATCAGGAAACGGCGATGCCGGCGGAGGTCTCCCGTTCGGCCCCAACCGGGACACCGATGCAGGAACACGATGCGCCCACCGAGGCGACCGGAGCAACGGCAGAACAGCAACTTGCCGCCCCTGCCCCGCTTGCCGAGGCGGTCGCCGACGAGGCACCGGTGGAATCCGGTCGCACGCCAGTCGCGGCGGACACCTCATCCGGGGGAATGGACGTGGCGCTCGACCTCGAACGCCGCGAGCCAGCAGACGCGATGGAGGCGGCTGACACCGTGGCCACGTCGGACCAGGCGCCTCTTTACGGGCACGGTTCGGCGCAAGAAGGCGGCGAAGCCATTGCAAGCCAGCCAACGACTGCACAACCTGAATCGCCGGATGAGAAACGGGCCGGAAGCTGGAAAATGGAGCCGATCGGACTGCCGGCGGAGATGGAGATGGTGGAAACAAGACACGATGCGGTAAACATCGTTGCTGAATCCGATATCGAGGCTCAGCCGCAACGTGTGCGACGCGCGCGCAAGGAACCCCGGGAACCGGTTACGGAAGAACCACTGGTCCAAATCGAAACAGCTCAGATCGGAACCGGGGAATCCCGGTCATCGGATAACGTCGAAAACGTCTAGCGTGCCGGTCTGAATCCAATCAGGGGGAGGCGCGGTTCAGAAACCGAGCTTCCTCTTGACGTCCGCGAGCAGCCCTTCGACACCATCCTCGATCAAATCGAGTACGTGCTCGAAGCCTTGCGGGCCACCGTAATACGGATCCGGGACTTCGTTCCCGCCATAGCGGCGGCTGAAATCCAGCAGCATCGCGATTTTCTCTCTGTGCTCATGAGGCGCGCTGCTGTGCAGTATCCTCAAGTGGTCCCGGTCCATCGCCAGCAGGTAATCGAACTCGGCAAAGTCCGTGCTCGCGATTTCGCGCGCCCGCAACGCGGAAAGGTCGTAACCACGGCGCGCTGCCGCGAGCATGCTGCGCCGATCGGGCTTGTTTCCGACGTGATAGCCGTGCGTTCCCGCGGAATCGGCGAGCACGCGGTCGTCAAGCCCTTCACTTGTGACCAGATGGCGAAATACGCCCTCCGCCGTTGGCGAGCGACAGATGTTACCCGTACAGACAAACAGCACCCGTAGCGGCGTATGCGGCGAGGCCGGATCAGTCATTGGGCACGTTTCGCCGGCCTCCGCCGCGCTGACTCCGTCACGGGCGGGTGCCCATGTGCCGGGGCCACGGCATCGGTCGGGTAAGTTGCTTCGCCATCGATCCGGTCTTCCTCGTTGACACCGAAAAGCTGTGTTCGCAGCTGCTTGAGTTTGTCTCTCAACTCGGCCGCCTGCTCGAACTCGAGATTGCGTGCTGCCTCATGCATATCGCGTTCAATGCGCTTGAACTCGCGGGACAATTCCTTTTCGTTCATGCCGCGATAAGAATTCAGCGACTGCGCAGCCTTGAGCGCTTCCTGCCCGGCATCGGATTGATATACCCCGTCGATCAGATCATTGACTTTCTTGATAACGCCTTTGGGCGTAATTCCGTGCAACGCGTTGTGCTTGACCTGCTTCTTCCGGCGCCGTTCGGTCTCGTCGATTGCCTTCTGCATCGACTGCGTTACTTTGTCCCCGTACATGATCGCAGTTCCGTGCAGATGCCTTGCGGCCCGGCCAACCGTCTGGATCAGGGAGCGTTCCGAACGGAGAAAGCCCTCCTTGTCTGCATCAAGAATGGCGACGAGTGAAACCTCCGGCAAATCCAGACCCTCGCGCAGCAGATTGATGCCCACCAGCACGTCAAACTCACCGATGCGCAGGTCGCGAATGATTTCGACGCGTTCAACCGTATCAATATCCGAGTGAAGGTAGCGCACGCGCACGCCATGCTCCGCAAGATAGTCGGTGAGATCCTCGGCCATGCGTTTGGTCAGGGTTGTCACCAGCACTCTTTCGCTGCAGTCAACGCGCGCGTTGATCTCGGAGAGCAAGTCATCGACCTGGGTTGATGCAGGCCGGACCAGAATTTCCGGATCGACCAGTCCGGTCGGCCGGACCACCTGCTCCACCACCTGCCCTTGGTGATCCTGCTCGTACTGGGCAGGCGTGGCCGACACAAAAACCGTTTGCGGCATCATCGCCTCGAACTCGTCAAACCGTAGCGGCCGGTTGTCCAGCGCCGAGGGCAAACGGAAACCGTACTCCACGAGGTTTTCCTTGCGCGCCCGGTCACCACGATACATGCCGCCAACCTGCGGCATCGTCACATGCGACTCGTCAATGAACATCAGCGCGGTCGGCGGCAGGTAATCGATCAACGTTGGAGGTGGGTCCCCCTCGTTGCGTCCGGACAGGTGGCGCGAGTAATTCTCGATTCCCTTGCAAAAGCCCAGTTCGTTCAGCATTTCCAGGTCAAAACGCGTCCGCTGTTCAATGCGCTGCGCCTCCACCAGCCTGCCTTCGCGCTGAAACAGCGCAATGCGCCCGGTCAGTTCCAGTTTGATCGCCTCGATCGCGCGCAGCACGGTAGAGCGCGGCGTCACGTAATGGCTCGATGGATACACGGTAAAGCGCGGTAACTTCTGAAGCACCTGCCCCGTCAGCGGGTCGAAAACCGACAGGCTTTCCACCTCGTCATCGAACAACGATACGCGCACGGCCAGCTCGGAATTCTCCGCCGGAAATACGTCGATCACGTCTCCCCTCACCCGGAAGGTGCCCCGGCGAAAATCGAACTCATTGCGCTGGTATTGCATCTCCGTCAACCGCGAGATGATGCCGCGTTGCCCGATTCGCTCGTGCGTGCGCAAATGAAGAATCATGCCGTGATAGTCGACGGGATCGCCAATACCGTAAATACAGGAAACCGTCGCGACGATCACCGCGTCTTCGCGTTCGAGCAGGGATTTGGTCGCGGAGAGGCGCATCTGTTCGATATGCTCGTTGATGCTCGAGTCCTTTTCGATGAACAGGTCGCGCGACGGAACGTACGCCTCTGGCTGGTAGTAATCGTAATAAGAAACAAAATATTCGACGGCATTCTCCGGGAAGAACTCGCGAAACTCGGCGTACAACTGGGCGGCAAGCGTCTTGTTCGGCGCAATGACGATCGCTGGCCGACCCGTCCTCGCAATGACATTTGCCATTGTGAACGTCTTCCCGGACCCGGTAACCCCCAGCAGCGTCTGATACTGCAACCCGTCGTCAAGGCCCTCTATCAGGCGGGCAATTGCCGTCGGTTGGTCACCGGCCGGATCAAACGGCTGATGCAGGCGATAGGGGCTGTTTGGAAACGTAAGAACTTGCATGGACTGCGGCTGGTTCATCGCGTTGTTCGACAAGTAAAGAACGCATAGTTTCCCACGACATCGATCGGGCTGGCCAGCAGCGGCCGTTCCTCACTGCCCATGCCACACCCTGGAAGTTGCCGTTGCATCGGCGCTTCGGTTGTACTGGCAAGAGCGCGGGTACGGTAGAATTCCCAACCTGTTTTGTGGCTGCGGGCGGCGAAACCAGCCGCCGTCCAAGGCATACCGAATTCTCCAGAAAGCCGTTACCTACTCACAACCATGCCTAATTCTCCTCTTGCCGGTGTCGAACTGGCGCCCCGCGACCCGATACTGGGCCTGACCGAGCTTTATGTTGCCGACACCCGCCCTTCCAAGGTCAACCTGGGTGTCGGGGTTTACTACGACGACAATGGCAAGGTCCCGCTGCTCGAGTGCGTCAGCCGCGCCGAACAGCAACTGGTTGCCGCGGCGAGTCCGCGTGCTTACCTGCCCATCGACGGCCTGCCCGCCTACGACAAGGCGGTCGCGCAACTGGTATTTGGCGCGCAGTCGCCACTGATCAAGGACGGCAGGATAGTGACGCTGCAAACGCTCGGTGGCACCGGCGGGCTCAAGGTTGGTGCCGATTTCCTGCGACGCATCTGCCCCGATGCGCAAGTCTGGATATCGAACCCCAGTTGGGAGAACCATCGGGGCCTGTTCGAAAACGCCGGATTCACCGTCAACAACTACCCTTATTACGACGCTTCCACTCACGGCATCGACTTCAAGGGCATGGCGGATTGCCTCAACGGGCTGCCGGCCGGTTCTATCGTTGTGTTGCATGCCTGCTGCCACAACCCCACCGGGGTTGATCTGTCGCGCGAACAGTGGGCGCAGATTGCGGCAATCGTCAAGCAACGCAATCTGATCCCGTTCATGGATATCGCCTATCAGGGATTCGGCGACTCGACCGAGGCCGACGCCTACGCAGTGCGGCTGTTTTCCGGAGAGGTGTCTCCGGTATTCGTGGCGAATTCGTTTTCCAAGTCGTTTTCGCTGTATGGCGAGCGTGTCGGCGGATTGTCGGTCGTGACCCAGGACGCCGATGAGTCCGGCCGGATACTCAGCCAGCTCAAACGTATCGTCCGCACCAATTACTCGAATCCCCCTACCCATGGTGGACAAATCGTCGCAACGATACTCAATGACGACAAACTGCGTGCTCTGTGGGAAACCGAATTGGCCGCGATGCGCGAGCGCATCCGCCAGATGCGTGATGCTCTGGCCGGCGGTATCAAGCAGCGCGTACCCGGTGCCGATTTCGGCTTCGTGAAACAACAGCGCGGCATGTTTTCCTATTCCGGGCTGAGCAAGGAACAGGTAAGACGCCTGCGCGAGGAATATTCCGTCTATGCGATCGATAGCGGTCGCATCTGCGTTGCGGCATTGAACTCGAAGAACATCGACTACGTCGCCGACGCCATCTCGCAGGTCATCGGCTAGGCAAACGCGGCGGGCCAGCGTTGCGCGCGGCCGGTCTCTTGCGGTTTCGTCCTTGCCGGCTCGTGCGGGCAGGCGCTGGCGGCCCGGCAGGCCGCCAGGCGCCGTCGCGAGTGTGATTCGCTCGCGGCGGTATCGGGTTGAGCTTCTATTCCGCCATGAACCATTTTCGCCCGGCAAGGTGCCTGGTGGCGCTTACCCGCGGCCCCGGCCACGTGCGCCGGCTCGTTTCCGCACCAGGCCAGCGCTCGATTACCCCCCTTGCAATGCTATGATTCACGGCATGCGTTCACCCGTAAACGACATGTCCGTCAGCATCAAAACCCCGGAAGAAATCGACCGCATGCGTACAGCCGGCAGGCTTGCCAGCGAAGTACTCGATTTCATTGCCCCCCACGTCAAGGCCAACGTGACGACAGAGGAGCTCGACAGACTCTGTCATGACTTCATGGTCAATCAGCAGGGGACCATACCGGCGCCGCTGAATTACGCCCCGCCCGGGTATCAGCCCTATCCGAAGTCGATCTGCACCTCCGTAAACCATGTTGTCTGTCACGGGGTTCCCGGCCCCAAGAAACTGAAGCAGGGTGATGTGATCAATATCGACATCACCGTCATCAAGGATGGCTTCCATGGCGATACCAGCCGGATGTTCTTTGTCGGTGAACCGTCGATCCAGGCCAGAAGGCTTTGCGAGATTACCTACGAGTGCATGTGGCGCGGCATCATCGAGGTAAGGCCCGGGGCACATCTTGGCGATATCGGCCACAGTATCCAGAGCTACGCCGAGGAGAACGGCTACAGCGTAGTACGTGAATTCTGCGGCCATGGCATCGGGCACAAGTTTCACGAGGAGCCCCAGATATTGCATTACGGCCGCAAGGGCACGGGCATGGAGCTGAAACCCGGTATGACATTCACCATCGAGCCGATGATCAACGCCGGCAAGCCGGGTATTCGCCAGCTCGGCGACGGTTGGACGGTTGTCACCAAGGACCACGCGCTTTCTGCCCAATGGGAGCATACGATCCTGGTCACGGACAGCGGCTACGAAGTTCTGACTCTGTCTTCCGACGCACCTGCACCACCGGCTTTCGTCGCCTAGATAATGG
>LJTS01000109.1 GCA_001304425.1 Betaproteobacteria bacterium SG8_40 | reverse complement strand
AGAGGCCGACACCGGCGAGCAGGTTTAACAAGAATCCCGCCAGGCCGAGTGCGCTGAACAACACGACGAGCTTGGTTTTCTGTCGATCGAGCACTGTAAGTTGCGTCAAGCTAGTCTCCCGGCACCCACTTCGGTTTGCGTTTTTCGAGGAACGACTGGATGCCTTCCTTTCCTTCTTCGGAGGCGCGTACCGCCGCGATCCGCTTCGCGGTCTCCTCTATCAGCGCCTGATCCAGCGGTGAGCGCGTAATCAGGTCAATCAGCGACTTGGTACCCGCATGCGCAGCGCTGCCGCCGGTGACAAGATGAATCAGAATTTCGTCGATCTTCTCGTCGAGCTTCTCCGGCGGCGTGATCTCGTGGGCGAGGCCAAGGCGGTAGGCTTCGGCTGCAGTGAAGCGCTCGCCGGTGAGCATGTAGCGATGCGAGGCGCGCGCACCCATCGCAGCCACGACGTAGGGGCCAATGGTCGCGGGGATCAGTCCGATCCTGACTTCGGACAGACAGAACTCCGCCTCGAACGACGCCACGACGATGTCGCACGCAGACACCAGGCCCATGCCGCCGGCGAACGCATGCCCGTGTACCCGCGCGATGGTCGGTTTGCTCAGGCAATACAGCGTGTGCAGCATGCTCGCCAGACCAAGCGCGTCCCCGTAATTCTGCTCGGTGCTGTAACCGGCCATTTTCTTCATCCAGTTCAGGTCCGCGCCGGCGCAGAAAGACGGACCGCGTCCGGCCAGCACGACGGCCTTCACCTTGTCGTCGGCTTCAAGGGCCTTGAATGCCGCCGACAGTTCCGCGATCATGGTTTCGTTGAAAGCATTGCGAATGTCCGGCCGGTTCATCCAGACAACGGCAACGTCACGATGGCTTTCAATTTCCAGGGTTTGATAATGGGTCATTGAGTCTTCCGCATTCGCTTCAGTCGAAATAAAAGCGCTTCGCGACCTCTTCCAGCATGACTTCCGTCGCACCGCCTCCGATCGCGAGCACGCGCGCATCCCTCACCAGCCTCTCGATCGGGGTTTCGCGCATGTAGCCCATGCCGCCATGAAACTGCTGGCAGGAATACGTCACTTCGTTCACGAGTTCTCCGGTCAGCGCCTTGAGCATCGAAACTTCCCGCACACAGTCGCGCTGCTGTGCCGCCAGCCACGCGCAGTGGTACAGGAACGCCCGCGCCGCCCGGGTTTTCGAATCCAGCATCGCCAGACGCTGGCGGATCGCCTGCTTGTCGAACAGCACGCCGCCGAACGCCTTTCTTTGCTTGACCCAGTCGGCGGTCAGCCGCAGCGCCGTGCGGGCATGGCCGATCGCCATCGCGCCAAGCGCAATGCGCTCGGTCTGGAAATTCTTCATCACGGCATAAAAACCGCCGTTCTCCTCGCCCAACAGGTTGTCCGCGGGGACGCGACAGCCGTCGAATATCAACTCGGCGGTATCGGACGAGTTCCACCCCTGCTTCTTCAGGGCGCGGCCAACACGAAAACCCGGCGTGCCTTTTTCGACGATGAAGATGGAAATGCCCCGTGAGCCCTTGGCATCGGGATCGGTTTTCGCGGCAACGAAATACACATCGGCATGAACGCCATTGGTGATGAACATCTTGCTGCCGTCGATCACCCATTCGTTGCCGTCGCGGCGGGCGCGGGTGCGGATGCCAGCGACATCCGACCCGGCGTCCGGTTCGGTGATCGCCACCGCGGTGATCGCCTCGCCGGCAATGATGCGCGGCAGGTATTTTTCAAGTTGCGCTTTTGTTCCCGCGTTGACCAGGTGCGGCGAGGCCATGTCGGTGTGCACCAGCACCGTGACAATGAACCCGCCGAAGGTCGACAACGACAGGGCTTCCTGGAACACCACCGAGGTCATCAGGTCCGCTTCGGCCCCGCCATAGTCCGACGGATATGTCATGCCGAGCCAGCCGAGTGCGCCCATCTTGCGCAACACCTCTCGAGGCGTAAATCCGTCTTCTTCCCACTGCTCGCCAAACGGTTCGACTTCGCGCTCGAGAAAACGCGCCACCTGCTCGCGCAGCGCTTCGTGTTCAGGTGTTGTGTAGATGGTGTCGGTCATTGGTTGGCGTTCATTACATGCGGAACACGCCAAAGCGTGTTTCTTCGATCGGCGCATTCAGCGCAGCGGAAATACCGAGGCCGAGCACGGTTCGGGTTTCGGCCGGATCAATCACGCCGTCATCCCAAAGGCGCGCCGAAGCGTAATAGGGATGGCCCTGGGTTTCGTACTGCTCGAGCAACGGCGCCTTGAAAGCTGCCTCTTCTTCCACGCTCCAGGTCTTGCCGGCCTTTTCCATTCCGTCTCGCTTGACCGTGGCGAGCACACTTGCCGCCTGCTCGCCGCCCATGATCGAGATACGCGCGTTTGGCCACATCCACAGGAACCGGGGCGAATAGGCGCGCCCGCACATGCCGTAATTGCCGGCGCCGAAACTGCCGCCGATGATGACGGTAAATTTCGGCACTTTTGCGCAAGCCACAGCCGTCACCATCTTGGCGCCGTCCCGGGCAATGCCGCCGGCTTCGTATTTCTCGCCGACCATGAAACCGGTGATGTTTTGCAGGAACACCAGCGGAATGCCCCGCTGCGCGCACAGCTCGATGAAATGCGCTCCCTTGAGCGCAGATTCGGAAAAAAGGATGCCGTTGTTGGCAACGATGCCAACCGGGTAACCGAATATATGCGCAAACCCCGTGACCAGGGTCGTCCCGTAGAGCGGCTTGAACTCGTCCAGCTCGCTGCCGTCGACAATTCGCGCGATCACTTCCCTCACGTCAAAGGGCTTGCGCGTGTCGACGGGGATGACGCCGTGCATCTCGTCCGTGCCGTACACGGGTTCGCGCGGCTCCCGCACATCGAGCGAGACCGGCTTGCGCAGATTCAGATGGGCAACAATGCGGCGCACGATCTCGAGGGCATGCGGGTCGTTGAGCGCGTAATGATCGACAACGCCGGAAGTGCGCGCATGCACATCGGCACCCCCGAGGGCCTCGGCACTGACGACCTCGCCGGTTGCCGCCTTTACCAGCGGCGGGCCACCGAGAAAAATCGTTCCCTGGTTCTTGACGATGACTGCCTCATCCGACATCGCCGGAACGTAGGCGCCGCCCGCGGTGCAGGAACCCATCACACAGGCGATCTGCGGAATGCCCGCCGCCGACATGTTGGCCTGATTGAAAAAGATCCGGCCAAAGTGCTCCCGGTCGGCAAAGATCTCGTCCTGGCTCGGCAGGTTGCCGCCGCCGGAATCGACCAGGTAAATGCACGGCAAGCGGTTCTGCCACGCGATCTCCTGCGCGCGCAGGTGCTTCTTCACCGTCATGGGGAAATACGTGCCGCCCTTGACGGTCGCGTCGTTGGCAATGATGACGCATTCGCGCCCCGATACGCGGCCGATGCCGGTGACAATCCCTGCCGACGGAACGGCGCCTTCGTACATGTTCCATGCGGCGAGCTGCGACAACTCCAGAAACGGCGAACCGACATCGAGCAGTTTGCGCACGCGCTCGCGCGCGAGCAGCTTGCCGCGCCCGATGTGCTTGTCGCGAGCCGCTTTGCTGCCGCCCTCACTGATGACCGAGAACGTTGTGCGCAAGTCCGCCACAGCGGCAGCGAGCGCGTCGCGGTTGGCCTGGAACTCGACTGAGCGCGGGTTCAGTTTGCTACGGATGACGGGCACGTGGGTTCTGTCCCGTTCTATTTCCCGGCCGCCGGCTTTTCCGGCTTCTCGCCGACCGGGCCGCCGGCCTTCTTCCAGGCACCGAACCCGCCCTCGATATGAGCGACCGGCTCGAGACCCATTTCCTGAACGGCCCGCGTGGCCAGCGCCGAACGCCAGGCGGACGCGCAGTAGAAATAAAACTCCTTGCCGCTGCCGAATACGTCCTTGTAATAAGGGCTTTTCGGATCGACCCAGAATTCAAGCATGCCGCGCGGCGCATGCACCGCGCCGGGAATCATTCCTTCGCGCTGCAGTTCACGCACGTCGCGCAAATCGACGAACACGATACCGGGATCGCCGTGGCGCGCAATGGCATCGGCAGTGGGAATCGTTCGAATCTTCTCGTTCGCCTCGGCGACGAGGTCCTTGCAGCCTTTTTTCAGTTCCATTTCCATCCTTTCAAAAACCACCCGTCTCGAGCCATGTTTCCACCTGATCGAGACGATCCGAGCCCCAGAACGGCTCCCCATCAACAATGATGAACGGCGAACCAAACACTCCTCGTTCTATTGCCGCCTGCGTTTCAGCGCGCGCGCGTTCCTTCATCTCGGGCGCCTGCGTCGCGGCGAGCAAGGCGTCGCGATCGAGGCCGATGCCCGCGGCGGCATCGGCGGCTGTTTCCGGGTCCGAGATATCCCGGTCATCGACGAAAAAAGCGTGATACAGCGCCATGATGGCCGGCACTTTCTTTTCCGGGTGGTTCGCGTCAAGCCACCAGGCAATGCGCACCGGCGCCTGGCTGGCGATCGGCAATTTGCCCGGCATCCTGAACGGGATTTTCCACAGCCGCGCCAGGCGCTCGATATCCTTTCTGGCGTAGTCTCCCTTGAGCGGCATCAACGGCAAGGCCTGGGCCCCGGAAACCTTGAACGCCATCCCCAGCAATATCGGCCGCCACGCAACGGCTCTGCCGTGACGAGCCGCGATCCCGGGCAGGCGCATCGCCGCGAAGTAGCCGTACGGCGAAGAAAAGTCGAAATAGAAATCAATCGGAGCGGCCATGGATTAACGCGCGCAGTCGTTGCTCATTGTTCGATCCGTCACTTGCACCCCGCCGAAGCTTCATCGCCTTGGAGGCAGGTTCCATCCCGCGAGAAACACACCGGCACGCAAGCGCAGTTTTCGTGGCGCCTGCCTGAACCTGAACGTCGCGTGCTGCATCCGGCACGGTCATCCTCCGCCACGCATCAACTCCTGGGTGGGAATTCCACATCGTTGAGCTTCGCTTGCGATTCCACCAGTGACGCGACCAGGTGCCCGGGTGTGCCGAAGCCGAGATTGACCGCATTGGTCAAGGTGTTGAGCACAGCCGGCGCCATCGCCCCGGAAATGCCGGCCTCCATCGCCATCTGGTTGTAGTAACGCACGTCCTTGAGCGCATTGGCCAGGCCGAATTTCATGCCGGTGAAGTCGCCTTCCACCGCCTTGCCGGCAACCATCTGGAACAGGCCGGAGTTGGCGGCGCCGGTCGACACCAGGGCGAAGTACTTCTTCGGATCGACGCCGAGCCTGGCGCAGGCGGCCAACGCCTCGGCCGTCAGCGCCATCTGGCCGATCGCGGCGAAATTGTTGATCAGTTTTATCTTGTGCCCGGCACCGACATCGCCGACGTGAAAGATGTTTTCGCAAAATGCCTTCAGCGCGGGTTCGACCTCGGCAAACGTCGCGGCATCAGCTCCGACCATGGTGTTAAGGCGCCCTTCCTCGGCTTCGACCGGGGTGCGCGCCAGCGGCGCATCGACGAAGCGTACGTCCTTCGCCTCCAGGTCGGCTGCGATTTTCAGCGTCGAGAACGGCATGCTGGTCGATGTGTCGACGACGATCTGCCCGGCGCGCGCAGACTCGAGAATGCCGCCCTTGCGGTAAATCAGGTCCTCGACCTGTGGGCTGCCGGTCACGCACAGAAACACAATGTCGGACGCTTTCACCAGATCGGCGACGTCGCTGGCTTCGCGCGCGCCGCGCTTGACCAGATCCTCGACCGGAGCACGTTTGCGATGTCCGAGAATACTGGTAGTGAAGCCTTTTTCGACCAGATGCTTTGCCATGCCGTGGCCCATCAGGCCGACACCGATGAATCCTATTTTGCTGCTTGCCACACGTTCCCCCGGTTTGTTGTTCGCGCGCCACCCCGCACGATTCGTTGACACGGACCGATCATGCCATCTCGATCGCCATGGCCGTTGCCTCGCCGCCGCCGATGCACAGCGAAGCAACCCCGCGCTTTGCGCCGCGCGCGCGAAGCGCGCCAATCAGTGATACCAGTATGCGGGCGCCCGAAGCGCCGATCGGGTGGCCGAGCGCACACGCACCACCGTGAACATTCACTTTTTCATGAGCGATCGCGTGTTCCTTCATCGCGGCCATCGTCACTACCGCGAATGCTTCGTTCACCTCGAATAGATCGACCGTATCGGTACTCCAGCCCGTTTGGTCAAACAGTTTGCGCATCGCTTCTACCGGAGCGGTGGTGAACAATCCCGGCTCCTGCGCATGGGTGCTGTGGCCGATCACGGTCGCCAGCGGACTGATGCCCAGCTTGTCCGCCGTCGAGCGGCGCATCATCAACAGCGCCGCGGCGCCATCGGATATGGAACTCGAATTGGCCGCCGTTACCGTGCCGTCCTTGCGAAACGCCGGACGCAAGTTCGGTATCTTTTCGATGTTTGCCTTGAATGGCTGCTCGTCACGCTCGACGAACTGCTCGTCCTTGCCCGCCTTGATGGCGATTGGCACCGTTTCCCAGGCGAAATGGCCGCTCTCGTTCGCACTGCGCGCGCGTGTGAGCGAAGTGATGGCGAACTGGTCCTGCTGTTCGCGCGTGAAGCCGAATTTTTCCGCGCAATCCTCCGCGTAGGTACCCATCAGGCGGCCCTTGTCGTAAGCGTCCTCGAGGCCGTCAAGGAACATGTGATCCATCACCTGCTGATGCCCCATGCGATAGCCGCTGCGTGCTTTCGGCAACAGGTAGGGTGCGTTACTCATGCTCTCCATGCCGCCGGCAACCATGATGTCGTTGGTGCCGGCCTTGAGCAGATCGTGCGCGAACATGGCCGCTTTCATGCCAGAGCCGCACATCTTGTTCACGGTCGTGCAACCGGTCGATAGCGGCAAGCCCGCACCCAGCGACGCTTGCCGCGCCGGCGCCTGACCCTGGCCGGCCGGCAGCACGCAGCCCATAATCACCTCGCCGACGGCTTCGGGCTTCACCGATGCACGTTCGAGTGCTGCGCGAATGGCGGCCGCGCCGAGTTCAGGTGCGTTGAAGCTGCTCAGCACGCCCTGGAAGCCCCCCATCGGGGTGCGGGCCGCTGACACTATGACGACTGGATCATTTGACATTTTCGTATTCCTCTGTCAGGCGGTACATTCGGTCAGTCCCGGCGCCCCGGCGCGGCACCGCGACCGGCCCTGTTGCGAAATCGCATCGACTCCGGGTAGGGAAACACGTCCTCCACGTGCCCGGCGGCAATGCGCGACTTGGTCCGGTTCCAGAATCTTTCGCTGAGCAAATCGGCATGATGCCTGTTGAAACTCCTGCGAACGGCATCGTTGCCAAGCAGGAATGTGCCGAATTCTTCGGGAAACACATCCGCTGGGCCGACCGGGTACCAGGGCTCGGCCGACATTTCGTCTTCCGGCGTGCGCGGTTCCGGAATCTTGCGAAACTCGCAGTCGGTCATGTAGGCGATTTCGTCATAGTCATAAAAGACGACGCGCCCGTACCGGGTAACGCCGAAGTTCTTGAACAGCATGTCTCCGGGGAAGATGTTCGCCGCGGCGAGCTGCTTGATCGCCAGCCCGTAATCGGCGACGGCGCGTTCCAGCTCGTCCGGCGCCGCCGCATCCAGGAACATGTTCAGCGGCGTCATTCTGCGTTCGACGTAGAGGTGCCGGATCATCAGCGTGTCGCCATTTTCCTCGATCACGCTTGGCGCCAGAGCGCGCAACTCTTCGAGCAACGGCGGATCGAAGCGGCCGATCGGCAACGCGACATTCGCGTATTCGAGCGTGTCCGCCATGCGTCCCACGCGGTCGTGCTGTTTCACCAACAGGTACTTGTCCTTGACCTGCTGCCGGGTGACTTCCTTGGGCGGCGAAATTTCGTCCTTGATGATCTTGAAAACGTAGGGGTAGGACGGCAGCGTGAAAACCAGCATCACCAGTCCGCGAATGCCGGGCGCAACCACGAACTGATCGCTGGAGTGCCTGAGGTGATGCAGGAAGTCGCGGTAGAAAAGCGTCTTGCCGTGCTTCTGCAAGCCGAGCATCGTGTACAACTCCGCAACCGGGTTGCTTGGCAGCAGCCCGGACAGAAACCGGATATAGCCGGAGGGCACTTCCATGTCGACCATGAAGTACGCGCGCGAGAATCCGAACAGGATCGCAATCTCCTGGGCGCGCAACAGCACCGTGTCGACGTAAAGCGAGCCGTCGGGATTACGCAGTATCGGCACCGCGAACGGGTACTGGGCATCGCCATTGATGATCTTGCCGATCACGTACGCACCCTTGTTGCGGAAGAACAGCGACGAAAGGACCTGGATCTGGTGGTTGGCCTGCAGCTGGATCGGCCGTGGCAGATGCGCACGGACCGCGGCCATCACCAGGCGCAAGTCGCGGTTCAGGCTCCTGAACGGATTGCGCAAGCCGAAGTCGCGCAACATGAGGTTGATCGACGTGCGCAG
>LJTS01000108.1 GCA_001304425.1 Betaproteobacteria bacterium SG8_40 | reverse complement strand
TCGAGCTCCAGGTAGACACTCGCGGAACCGAGGATATGGCCCGCATCAAGGAATGTCGCGCGGATGCCGGGCGCCACCTCGATGGGCTCGTTATAACGTGCGGTGCGCCCGAAGTATTCGGAGGCATTGAGGGCATCGAGCACGGTGTACAGGGGTTCGGCCGAGGGCTGGTTTTTGCCGTGATGCGGATGGTGACGGTGGCGGCGTTCAGCCTCCTCCTCATGCAGGTGTGCGGCGTCCAGCATCACGAGCCGCGCCAGCTCGCGGGTCGCCGCCGTCGTGATGATCTCGCCGCGGAAACCGCGCGCCGCCAGCAGCGGGATACGCCCGCAGTGATCCAGGTGCGCATGCGTCAGCAGCAGGTAATCGATCTGCGCCGGGTCAAAGCCGAACGGTTCGGCGTTCTCCTCGTCCAGTTCCCGTCCGCCCTGATACATGCCGCAGTCGATCAGGATATGCTTGCCGGCGCACTCGAGTTGATGGCAAGAACCGGTGACATCCCGGTCGGCTCCGTGAAAGGAGATCTTCATGGTTGCTCCCGGGTGCGGGGTGGATTCATGCCAAGGGCAGGAGCGGCTTGCCGCTCAATCGGTACCACTGGAGGATGCCTTCCCAGGCGTCCTCGGCAGTTTCGGCAAACCAGAAGAGTTCGCGATCCTCGATATCGATTACGCCTTCCTCAACCAGGAAGTCAAAGTTCACCGCCCGCCGCCAGAACTCCTCGCCGACCAGCACAACCGGCAGTGGCGGGATCTTGCGCGTTTGGATCAGCGCAAGGGTTTCAAACAGCTCGTCAAACGTACCATAGCCACCGGGGAATGCGACCAGCGCCTTAGCGCGCAGCAGAAAGTGCAGTTTGCGCAACGCGAAGTAATGAAAACTGAAACACAGTTCCGGAGAGATGTACGGATTCGGATACTGTTCCTGTGGCAAGGTGATGTTGAGCCCAACGTTCTCGGCATGAACATCGTAGGAGCCACGATTGGCGGCTTCCATCATCCCCGGACCGCCGCCGGTCATGACCACCAGATTGCCGTCGACGGAATTCTTGCCAGCCTCGCCGACCAGGCGACCAAACTGGCGGGCGACGTCGTAGTACTTGCTCATGGCGCGCAGGCGCTCGGCGATCTTCACTGCCCGGCCCAGTTCCGGATTGTCCGGTTGGGTGGCCAGGCGCTCGCGCAGCAGTTGCAGTTGGCGCTCGGCGGAAGCCGGTTCCGGTATTCGGGTGCTACCGAATACCACAATGGTGTGGCGGATATGGTGCTGCTCGAGCAGCAATTCCGGTTTCCAGTAATCGATCTGCAGCCGGACACCGCGGGTGTCGTCGCGGTTGAGAAACGCGACATCTTGATCTGCCTCGCGATAACTCGGGCTTTCGAGTATCGCCTGTACCCGGGCTGGTGCATCCGCATCCTCATGAACCGGCTTCGGCTGGTGGCCGGGCAGCGGCGTGCGGCGGTGCTGAGGGTGCGCGGGCGCGGGTATCTTCGCGCCGCTTTGCGCCCGATGGCCGACATTCTTGTCTTTCATCGCTGTCAGTTCCATGTTGGCGAGATGCCATCCGGGTGCCATGCACGCCGGACCTCGTATAGCGCTATTACACTACAGCCAATCTGTTGAAACCATCGGTTGTGCACACGGCCGGCGCTCGATGCGCTCGATCGCGCCGATGGCTTGCCATCGTTTGACGAAGAGCAGACGAAACATTCGAGGAATATTGATCCAGATCAAATTTGTTGAATGGTTATTCTGCATCGAGCATGTCTCGACCGGCCCTGGCGGTGGTGCTAGGGTAGGGGCGCAGTAATCTTCGAACGCGGCGCAACACATCATGCCCAGTTCGCACTCCAGCCAGTCGGAGCCGACGAAACCGGTTGGCACGATTTCTGAAGTCCATGGACCGGTCGCCGTCATCGCCTGCGACTGGTTGCCGCCGCTGCGGCGCGCACTTTCGACCGTGGTCAATGGCGATACCTATCTGTTCGAAGTGCACCAGCATCTCGATCCGCAACACGCCGTGGCGATCACGCTGCACTACACCAGCGGGCTGCGGCGCGGCATGCCGGTGTTCGATACCGGTGCTCCGCTCGATGTGCCGGTGAGCCAGGCCTGTCTTGGCCGGATGCTCAACCTGTTCGGCGAGCCGCTCGATGGTGGAGCGGCGCTCGAGCAGGCCGAGTTTCGAAACATTCATACACCGCCGCCAATGCTGAATGAGGCGCGTGGCGCGAGCGGCATACTCGAAACCGGCGTCAAGGCAATCGACCTGTTGTGTCCTTTCGTGAAGGGCGGCAAGACGGGGTTGTTTGGTGGCGCCGGAGTCGGCAAGACGGTCTTGGTGATGGAGTTCATGCATGCGATTGCGGCGCTGCACGGGGGCGTTAATGTGTTTGCCGGGGTCGGCGAGCGCATACGTGAGGCGCACGAACTGTGGCACGAGATCCGCAAAGCCGGTGTGCTGCCGCAGACGGTGATGGTATTCGGTCAGATGGACGAGTCGCCAGGCGTGCGTTTTCGGGTCGGGCTTTCGGCCCTCGCCTACGCCGAATACCTGCGCGATACGCTGCAACGCGAAGTGCTGTTCGTGATGGACAACGTATTCAGGTTTGTGCAGGCAGGTAGCGAGATTTCCAGTCTACTCGGGCGCATGCCGGCCGTTCTCGGCTATCAGCCGACGCTCACCTCCGAGGTGGCAGAACTCGAAGACCGCATTCTGTCGACGCAACATGGCGCAATCACCTCGGTGCAGGCCGTATACGTGCCGGCCGACGACATGACCGATCCGGCCGTCAGTGCGATTCTCGGGCACCTCGACACCACGGTGATTTTGTCGCGTGCCCAAGCCGGCAAGGGCATCTATCCGGCGGTCGATCCACTTCGGTCCGGCAGCAAGGCAATGGATCGTCATGTTCTCGGTAACCTGCACTACAGCATTGCCGAAGGCGTGCGCGAGCATCTGGCCCGTTATCATGAACTGGAAGACATCATCGCCATGCTCGGCATCGAGGAGTTGTCGCCCAAGGACCAGCGCATCGTTGGCCGTGCCCGACGATTGCAGCGCTATCTGACGCAGCCATTCTGGGTGACAGCCAGCCATACCGGGATAGCCGGCGTGACCGTGCCGCTCAGCGATACCCTGGCCGATTGCCAGGCATTCCTGCTCGGACATCATGACGATCTCAGTGAGGAGCAGTGCTACATGCGCGGTTCCATCAAGAAGGAGCAGGCATGAATACGTTCACGTTGCTATTGCGCGCTGCCCAGCACGAGCAGCGTATAGAAGGCGTGAGCGCGTTCATCGGAGAAGATGCCAGCGGGAGTTTTGGCTTGCTGGCCCGGCACGCGCGTTTTCTCACCGCGCTGGAATTTGGTTTGGCACGCTTCCGGGTCGGTGAGGAACCATGGCGATACCTGGCGGTGCCGCGGGCGCTGGTCTACTTCGTGGACAATCAGCTGACGCTCACCACCCGCCACTATGTGCTCGACGACGACTACGAACGCATCAGCCGGACCCTGCAGGAGGAACTGCTGGCCGAGGAGCAGGCACTGCGCAGCGTACGCAACAGCCTGCGCATCATGGAGGAATATCTGCTCAAGCGTCTCTGGCAGGTGGGTCGCCAAATGAGGTCACCGGCATGAATGAAGACGACCGCCTGCGTCAGCGCCTGGAACAACAGGCGCGTCGCCTGCGCAAGGCCGAGTCAGAGCGCAACACGCTGCTGGCGCAGACCGTGTTTATTGGCACGCTCGGGCTGTTGTTCGTGTTGCCGGTGATCGGTGGCGCCTATCTCGGTAAATGGCTGGACAGTCTGGCGGCCGGTTTCTCGATCCGCTGGACAGTCAGCCTCATCCTGCTCGGCGTGTTTGTTGGCGCTGTCAATGTGTACCTGTTTATTAGGGAGCGATGAATGCAAGGCGGGGCACTGGGTGTGACGGTCGTGTGGCAGCTCGGGCCGGTGGCGATCACCGAGACCGTGGTTACCACCTGGGTGATCATGGCGCTGCTCGGGCTACTGTCGGTGCTGCTGACGCGTCGATTGACGCTGCGCCCCGGGGCGCTGCAGACCGCAGTCGAGGGTGTGGTCACAGCGCTCGAGGCGGCGATCGCGGCGGTGGCCCCGGCGCAGGCGCGACACATGCTGCCGCTGGTCGGGACGCTGTGGGTGTTCCTGGTGGTCGCGAATCTCGCCGGACTGATTCCGGGCGTGCACTCGCCGACCGGGGATCTGTCCGCCACCGCGGCGCTGGCGCTGCTGGTGTTTCTGTCGGTGCACTGGTTCGGCATTCGCGCCCAGGGGCTGCGTGCCTATCTACGCCATTATCTTACGCCCAGTCCGATTCTGTTGCCGTTTCACCTTATCAGCGAGGTTACCCGCACCGTGGCACTCGCGGTGCGTCTGTTTGGCAACATCATGAGTCTGGAGATGGCAGCACTGCTGATCCTGCTGGTCGCCGGATTCCTGGTGCCGATTCCGATCCTGATGCTGCACATCATCGAGGCACTGGTACAGGCCTATATCTTCGGCATGCTGGCACTGATCTACATCGCCGGTGGGCTCGAGGCGCAACAACGCACAGCTGATCAAGACAAGGAGACCACATGAACGACATGACCTGGTTTACCACGGCTTCAACCGTGGCCGCGGCACTCGGGATCGCGATCGGGGTGCTGCTGCCGGCCTTCGCGATGGGCCGTGCCATCGCTGCGGCGCTGGATGCCCTGGCACGCCAGCCCGAGGCCGAGCGGTCGATCATGCGCACCCTGTTCATCGGCTTGGCGATGATTGAATCACTGGCGATCTATGTACTGGTGATCGCCCTCATCATTCTGTTCCGCAACCCGTTGCTTGAGTATCTGGTCAAGTAGACGTCAACCGAATCGGAGACTGACGCGTGCAAATCGACTGGTCCACGATCATTCTCGAGATCGTCAACTTCCTGGTCCTAGTCTGGATCCTGAAACGCTTCCTGTACCAGCCGGTGCTGGACATCGTTGCCAAACGCAAGGCCGGGATTGAGGAGACGGTCGCGAAGGCCGAGGCAACCCAACACGAGGCGGAAGCGCTCAAACAGCAGTACGAAGGTCGCGTCGGCGAGTGGGAACAGGAACGGGGTGTATCCCGCGAGGCCTTGCAACATGAGCTCGAGGCCGAGCGTAAGCGCCGCTTTGAAGCGCTGCAGATGGAGCTGCAGGCCGCGCGCGAGAAGGCGCGGGTCGCCGACGAGCGCCGTCTGATGGAGGCCCGGCGCCACAGTGAGCAACAGGCGGTGACCCAGGGCGCGCGATTTGCCGGCAAGCTGTTGGGTCGATTGAGTGGCCCGGATCTCGATGCTCGACTTAATGCGCTGTTGCTGGAAGAACTGGAAAATCTGCCAGACGAACGAGTTGCCGCGCTGCGTCAGCAGGCGACAGCCAGCCAGAACGACGCGGAGGTGCTGAGCGCCCGGGTCTTGGATGACAAGACGCGCCGGCAGATCGAGTCGGTGTTGCACACGCTTTTCGATCGGTCCATCACCTGCCGGTACCATGAAGACCCGGCGCTGATCGCGGGTCTGCGCATTACGCTGGGCCCCTGGGTGCTGCGTGCCAATCTCCAGGACGAACTTCAGGGATTTGCCGAGTTGACTCATGAATCGTCCGCTGACTGAGCTCGCCGAAGGACCGCTGGCCCGGCAGGCGCGCTGGGTCGACCGTTATGCGCTGCGTCTCGATATACGCGAGCAGGGCACGGTCGTGTCGGTTGGGGACGGAATCGCCTGGATCGATGGTTTGCCGTCGGCGGCGATTGACGACGTACTCGACTTTGAGGACGGCAGCCGTGGCCTGGTGTTCGACCTGACCACCGAACGGGTCGGCGCGGTGTTGCTGCGCGCAACCAACATGCTCACCGCCGGTACCCCGGTACAAGCGTCTCACTTGCCGCTTGCCATACCGGTTGGTGATGCGCTGCGCGGACGGGTGGTTGATCCGTTCGGTGCACCGCTGGACGGTCTGGCGGCGCCGGATGCCCGCGCGCTGCGGCCGTTGCAGCGGCGTGCCCCTCCGATCATTGAACGAGATTTCGTCAACCGCCCGCTGTACACCGGGAACAAGATCATCGACACACTGATCCCGATCGGCATGGGGCAGCGTCAGCTGATCGTCGGCGACAAGGGCATTGGGCGCAGCGCAATTGCCATCGATGCGGTCATCAACCAGCGGGGCAAGAATGTTTATTGTGTCTATGTGCTGATCGGCCAGCGCCGCTCGACGGTGGTGTCGACGGTCGATACCCTGCGTGAGTCCGGCGCACTCGACTACACCACGGTCGTGGTGGCGGAGGGGAGTGCATTGCCCGGCATGCAGTATCTGGCGCCGTTCGCCGGATGCAGCATTGCCGAACAATGGATGGAGCAAGGGTACGACACGCTGGTGCTGTACGACGATCTGTCCACGCATGCCAGGGTCTATCGCGAGCTATCGTTGCTGTTGCGGCGGCCGCCGGGTCGCGAGGCCTATCCGGGCGACATCTTTTCTGTGCACGCCCAGCTGCTCGAACGTTCCACCTGTCTTAACGCGGAGCACAGCGGCGGTTCGATGACGGCGCTGCCGATTATCGAAACCCAGCGGGGCGAGATTGCCGCCTACATTCCGACCAATCTGATCTCGATTACCGACGGGCAGATCTATCTCGATGCCGAGCTGTTCGCCAGCGGGTTCCGGCCAGCCATCGATGTCAGCCGCTCGGTGTCGCGCATTGGCGGTGTCGCCCAGCATCCGCGCATCAAGCAAGAAGCCGGTCGCATGAAACTCGACTACCTGCAGTTTCTCGAGCTCGAGGTGTTCACGCGTTTCGGCGCGCGGCTCGAGGCCTCGATCGAAAAGGCCATTCGCCGTGGGCGCGTGCTGCGCGAGTGCCTGAAGCAGGATCGCCTGACACCGCTGCCGGTGCTGTTCCAGATGGCGTGGCTGGTGGCGTTCAATGACGGACTGCTGGACCATGTTGAAGCCGAAGCCGTTCCGAGACAGCTCGGCGATTTGGCGCTGGCACTGCGCGACACCGATCTCACCCTCGACAGTCCACGCGATCAATGGTCGGAAGCGGTCGCGCGCTGGATGGGTCACGGCAAGGCCTCGTCATGACCGCGCGGCGCGAGGTTGAAGGGCGGTTGCATAATCTCGGGGAGATTCGCGAGGTGATGAACTCGATGAAGACTCTCGCCACGATGGAAACCCATAAACTCGCCCGCTTCCTGGCGGTTCAGCAGCACCAGGTCGCCGACATCGAGACGATGGCGGCGGATCTGCTGACCCATTATCCAGACGTTCGTCCGGTCACCGCGCCCGTGGGGCGTGTGTTGATCCTGATCGGCTCCGAGCGGGGTTTCTGCGGTGATTTCAACGATCGATTGGCGCATGCGCCACAAGTATCGGATCATTCTGTTGCGAATAGCACGATCATTGCCGTCGGACGCCGGTTGGCTATCCGGCTCGACGAGCGTGTCACACCGACGATCGCCCTCGATGGCGCCAGTGCTACCGAGCAAGTAGGCAGCGTACTTAATCAGCTGGCCCGGTCGATCGCCACGGTCCAGGGCGAGCACGGCCCGCTTGCGCTTTCCGTCATGTATCACGACAGCAACGGTGGCGATCTGCGTGAACGTGCGCTGTATCCCGCGTTTGCGCATGTCCCGGGTCCGAAGCGGCAGTTCGGTCACCCACCGCAACTCAATCTTGCGCCGCCGGTTCTGTTTGCGGAGCTGTTCGAGCAATATCTGTTTGCCACGCTGTCTGAATTGCTCCACACGTCACTGATGGCAGAAAACCAGAAACGGGAGCAACATCTCGACTCCGCCATCCGCCACCTGGACGATCGACGCGAAGAGCTCGACCGGCGCAGCCGGGTGCTGAGACAGGAGGAAATCATCGAGGAGATCGAGGTGATCCTGCTCAACGTCAAGGCGCCCGGGGTGGGACAAGACAAGCAACCTTACAGAAATTGATTGGCAAGCTGTGCAGTGCCCCTGCACTGCCGGTTCAGGGACGTACGTATTGCGAAGAGCGAAGTCAGAGCTCCGCTCTCGCCAATATCAGAGACACCTGGAATCGAACCCCGCGATTGTTGTTGGGCGTCCCGACGGCATGGCGGCCAGCGCGGATTTGGTGAGGTCGAGTAAGGTTGATTCCTTAAGGTAGCAATACTGTCGAGCCGGTGGTCTTGCGCGCCTCGATATCGCGATGGGCCTGGGCGGTGTCTTTCAGCGCATAGCTCTGGTTGACATTATTCTTCACGATGCCTTTGCCGACGACGTCAATCAGACGTTCGGCGCCTTCGACCAGCAGTTCACGCGTCGACACGTGGGTCGCCAGGGTCGGGCGCGTGACGTAGAGCGAACCTTTCGGTGCGAGTATTTTTGGGGCGAAGGGTTCCACCTGGCCGGTGATGTTGCCGTAGCTGACCATGA